>NZ_JAMOYY010000070.1:0-4595 GCF_023669475.1 Blautia sp. MB18-30
ACATTCAACAAATATTTCTTTTTCTACCTCAAAATTCAAAGTATCATCTAAACCATAATAATATAATAATTCTTTATGATATTTTTCTGAAATAACAGGAAAATAGAAACCATATGTATTATCATCTTCAGGTTTTATCATTACCTTTGAAGCGCAATCACGTATTTCTCTTATTTGCTCTCCCCGCTTAAATTCGTCGTGCAATTGTAATACATACTCAACAAATGAATATTCTTCACCTAAACTAGGAACATATCTTTTCTTTGAAAACGAAATCTTCCTATCGGATATGAGCACCCTATGTATGTACCAATATATAGCTTCTCGAAGAGGATTTACTAAAATGAGATATTCATTAGAATCACCCAATCCCGCAGCTAAAGATTCTTCAGATTTCATTTTATAGTTCATTTCTAACACGATAAGTGGAAAAAGAATCTCATAATAGAAATCATGATTAAATAACTGTAATTTTTCAGAAAATACTCTGTCGACATCATTTTGTATAGCATCTGCAATTTTCTTTCTTAATTCATACTCTTGCTGTCTCTCCATATACCTCACCTTTTCTCATCAAATAATGTTCTTCTTAGCATGTTTTTCTATACGGAATTCCTTATAATCTATTAAATATGAATTGCATTCGTTTTTACAACTGGAATTTATTTCTCTCTTAGAACGAATTTTTTGAAGTAAGAAAGCAATACTTTCCACATATGATTACAATGAACGAACCGATATAGTATCACAAAAGTTTTATGGAGTAGCTGTTTTCTTACATAACACTGCCAAAGGTAAGGAAGGATCCGGTGCTTTCTTTTCACAATAGATGACATTGGTTTTGCATCCAAGATAACGATAAATTTCCATCGCCTGCGATGACAATGCATAATCACAGGTAACAAAATAGTTACATTTTGACGCATAACAGATATGATCAACATCATAAAAACCACTTCTAATGGTTCTGTAAAACTCACGATCATAAGTAGGATAAAAAGCTTTATATGTAAACTTTGTGCGCTTCTCAATTTTATTTCTGTGATAGCCTAATGCATTCATTAGTATAAAAAGAAGCCGAACCGCTTCTCTAATCTCGGAAAAGGTTCTTTCCTTTTTACAATAATCCTTAAAGTCCTCAACTGGAAAACGAGAACCACAAATCTCGTAAAATACCCTATTAATGCTTTCGTTATCAATCATCTCATTCTTCGGATCAAATAACTGTGTAGATGTTAACAAAGAAATTTCCTTTCTGTGTGTTTCCACCTCTTTTTCGTCCCATCTGAGTAATCCACACGTTTTTTCCTCTAGAGCCTCAAATGTAGCGCATTCTGACTCTTCAGCATACTGATTCAAAACCTGAAGTTTTTTCGCACGGTCAAAGCACACTTCTACAGGTTCTGTGAGAATTTTGAGACATCCGTCCCGAACCAGAAAGACTTCGCAGTTGCTACAAATTTTTGAAATATTATCTCGCCGTTTGCCCTCAAATATAGAATTGTCCATCCTACATACTTCCTCCATATGAGTAGGACTATACACAAATTGAATTTCATCCATTTCGGCATAATTATCCAGTTGTGTGTGGAAAACTTCATTACTCTCATATAGTTGATAAACGCCAAAATCCATATACACAAGCGTTTTCTTTTCCAATACACATAACGGAATGTTCTTCGTCTGAAAGTCTCTACAAGTTGTTTTTATTTCAGTGTTCAGAATGTTGTCGATAGACCGTACTCTGTTCCATTCGTTCAGACTAATTTGAAGTTCCTTACGATCTTTTTTTTCCAGATATTTCCTTAACAACTGAACACTTTTTATCAATTCCAACCAGTCCACTCCGCTCGGACACTCATCCCACTGTTCACAAGAACCAACCGCTTCTAAATAATAATCTGCGATTACTGCTTCTATCTCTAATTTTTGTGTTTTCTCCATATCATCACTATGCATATTTTTAGCAATCATTTCTAAGTCACTAAAAATAGTATAAGGTAAAACAGAACAAATATCACATCTTAGATTAATCTGATTAAGTCCCTTTTCTGTCATCAAAATGCTCGCATAAGTATTATATATATATCGATAATAAACAAAACATTCTGGTGTTGAGCATTTCCGGTCTGCGTATTTTGGTACATCATTTTCCGGATTAGGACATTCATGAAGCTCATGTATCTTGTCCAACAGGTGCAGCAAGGCATAATAATATTTCAGCAGTATTAAATCAGCACGTCTATCCTTTACGTTTTTCAACTGATTTTTTTCTCTTTCTCGTTGATACAAGTACATTCCCGCATAATTCGGCAAATCTTTACAGACTTTGCAAACCCAATTAATATCATTATCCGTACCTTCACAGGCAATATGACTATTAAAATTTTCGCTCATATTACACACTCCTTTGCACAATAAAACATTTTCATCTATTTTTAACTTACAAATACCAAGTTGCAAATCTCATTTTGCATTTCTATATGAAGTTACAATATGACTTGGTGCAAATAATACTGATGCAATAATCAATAACACTTACCTACTCATAATCCCACTAAGCAGGAATAAAATTGAAAGAATAATTGCACAGTAAATCATTCCATCATAGCCCTCCTCAAATACCGATTTGACGTACTTTTCCTAATCCCCAAAAACAAGTGCAAAATTCCGTACATATCTTGTCATTTTCAAATCTCACATTATCAAGCAACAATGCCTGAAACAAAACATCCCCCACATTCTTAAGCCTAACCATTCCATACTCTTTTTCTGTAAATCCTTCAATCTGTGTCCCCTGCATAGCAGCCTTCTTCCTCGTCACCAGACAATGCGTATATAGTGCCATAATATATTTATCCGACATCAGAAAGGCGTATGTTTCGTTCCCTTGATATGTATATCGGCACTTTTCCAGATTTTCTTGCGATATATCGAAATAACATCTGACCGTTTCCAGATATACATCTCCATTATACTGCGGCTTTAGCTTCTTTGCATACCTTCTGATTGTTGCAAATATATTATTTCTTTCCATAGCCGTCTTGGTTCTCTTAAATACAGGCTTTTTCCCTCGCAGGTCCATATAAACATTATTTAGGATAGTCTTTCCGGCATACTGCTTGAAATCACCTATCCGCAACAAATACGATAACACCTCCAGCAATTTCTCCTTTAATGTTATCTCCTGATACGAATAATCTCCAAATTCAAAGAGTGCCATGGCATAAAAATAAAATTTTTATCATATGATTTTCTCCTTGTGTTATTGAAAGATTGTGTAATTTGAACCCGCTATGTTCTCAATCACTTAATGATATATTTTGTTCCTCTGCCTTTTCCTTCAACTGCAATCACACCTTTTTTCTCCATAGCTTTCAGTAATTGTGTTGTTTTTGATTTGCCAAATGGGACATATGGTGCAATTTCACTTATTGGTTTCAGCATCGTCTTACTTAAAAATTTGTAAATCACTTTTTCGTCTTCGGTTAAATTGACATTCGTTTCAAATATCGGTAGTACAATTTTTATAGCATTTTCTGACACTTCAAATTCTGGTTTTATCAAACTCTCTGCATATAGTTGTTTGATTCGTGTAATTCCTGTTCCAAATATCTCTACTAATCCCAGTCTGTAAAATACATTTGCAAGATTTCTATTTCTTAAAATAGATAGTTTACCTGATAAATATTCTTCTGCCGTTATTCCAGCCGGCAATCCACCAGGAGACACTACTTCTATTCTATCATCAAACATAGAAACTCTGATGTGTGAATTAATATCCCATACCCTATGAATCAAAGCATTTGCAATTGCTTCTCTGAAAGCTGCTTCCGGTATTTTCTCTACCATTTTTCTGTCAGCCCCCTGTATTACTTCATATTGGTAATAATCTCTAAATACAGCAAGTGCTTTTTCATATATTTCTAAAACCGATATATGTTCAAACGTTACTCTTTTTTGAATAATACTGATATTCTCACCAAACTTAACAATATCAATTCCTGAAAAATGATTTTTATCTGCCAAAAGTCCCGCTGCATTATTATAACCATTTATATTGTCATACAGGTTCAATGTCTTTAAAGTATCTTGATTGAAAGTTTCAATGTAAATATTTTCTTTCAGTTTACACTGTAAAATTTCAAAAGATAGCTCCTGATCTTTACAAGGTAATTCTTCGAAGCTAATATTTTTTCCATCTAATACAAGCCTTGAAAATTCCAATGTATCTACCTCTATCGTTGCTGTATCATTTCGTTTGTATGCTTTTGATTTATATAAATACGGTTTTTGAAGACCACTTTTTACAGTAAGTTTTATCGTCTGGTCATTGTTCTGTATTTCAAGTGTATAGTTTGGTTGAGGTGATATGCTGTCATTGATTTTATTTTCGATATCCAGACAGGCCTGTTTTACATCTGGCAATCCTTTCACATTTCCATTATCATCAACCCCAAAAAGAATTGTTCCACCATTGTAATTCGAAAAGGCACTAACTGTTTTCAAAAAAGTATTCGTAATCGTTTCCTTGAATTCTAATATTCTTGTTTCACGCATAGTAATCGTTCCCTTTCCAACCATAATAATTATAT
>NZ_JAMOYY010000071.1:0-4285 GCF_023669475.1 Blautia sp. MB18-30
TGTCGGGTCTGTGGGTGTCAATCTCCAAGCATACACATATTTTGTGTTTCCAAATGCGTCCACATATTTATATAAGTATTTTCCGTCTGTTCGTTGGCTCTCTCCAGTATGCAGGATACGTCCTTTGCTATCCCGTCTTTTTTCTTTCATGGTGTCTGCTCCTTTCCTTATTGGAAAGAGCCTTGATATGACTTGTGTTTATCATAACACATACAAGGCTCATTTGCATTAGATTGCGTCCAATTTGTCAATGACCTTTTCAAACTGTCGGCGTTTAATCTGTATGCGGTTGCCATTCATAATGAGCCAGCCAGCGTCCTTGTTTTCCTCTGCCAAGCGTCTTAACTTGTTTTCTCCGATACGGAAATACTTTGACGCTTCTTCAATGGTAAGGGTGTATTTTTCCCATACAGGAATATCGTTGTTATTCATCAGATACCCCCTTTCCCATGTTTCGTGTCATACTGGATATAGGGGATAAGGTCGGTGCGGTCTATCCTCTGTAAGTGGGCGGTTAGTTTGCTGGAAAGGGAATTGCTGTATCTTGCCTTATCAAGCATAGTTCCCACTTTTTCCAGTCCACCTAATGCGTCATGTTCTTCCAAGAAGTAAAAACTTTTCACAGCGGAAATCACGCCACCCTCTGTGAGCCATTGCTGTGTTTCCTCAAGAGAATTATGTAGTTTCGGTACTTGCAGTTTTAAGACTTCCACAGCCCCTAAAAAGCGTTCCCAAAACCGACACGTTTTCCATCTGCTCTTATTACTTTCATTTCTGTTTGGCACGACAAAGCGTAGGTTGTTTGCCAATAGCCCGAAAGCCAGTTCCCCAAGTTCCAGCGGTCTGTCCTTGAATGTCATGGCAAAAGCATGAGCCTTATCATCACGCAGTTGCATTTCTGTCCGTTTCCAACTGCCGACTTCATCAAGTGTCTTATTATGTTTTGAACAGACTTCCTTATCTTTATCATAAAAGCGGTAGGACAATCCCGATTTACCAGCACCGATATAAACAGTCTTTGCGGTGTCGAAATCATCAAACTTGCTTTCGTCAAAGTGGTAACCCTCACTATTCGAGATAAATTCTTCTTTTTCGCATTTCTTCTTTATCTGCTCTATGGTAAAGAATGGCTTTTCGTTTTTATCATCAATGGCAATATCAAGTCTTGTGAAATGGAAGTTATCCAGTCCGTATCTTCGCTCGCAACGTCGGAACATATCCCCAAAGGTATAATTCCTATTGTTGAGAA
Organism: Blautia sp. MB18-30; assembly: GCF_023669475.1. Taxonomy (NCBI): domain Bacteria; kingdom Bacillati; phylum Bacillota; class Clostridia; order Lachnospirales; family Lachnospiraceae; genus Blautia; species Blautia sp. MB18-30. The sequence continues at coordinate 1,250 of NZ_JAMOYY010000071.1, forward strand.
TACGGGAAATATCATCACAACCTCTGCCAGTCATAACAAGATAACAGCCTAGCCCCTGTGGGTTATCCTCTGTCTTTCTTGCGTCTCCCGATACATAAATATCTCCAATCTGCCAGCGTGCTTGATAAGTCTTGAATTTTATCATTGCTGGATAAACATTGAAAATGTCAGTCGGTAAATCTAAAATGTGCATGATTACATCTTCAGCGGTTGCCGTTTCAAATACAATGCTGATGTAATCAATCTTAACGGATAAATTTTTGTGTGTAGTTATAGTGCATTTCTCCTTTCGTATGCCCCGTTTTTTTGCGGGGTAAAAATTGTGTTTTTTCCTTTATTTATTACAGTTTCTAGGTACTATGACATGTATACGCAGGGCGGTGTTACATATACGCCCTTTATGAACGCCTAAAGGCGTTCCCTTTCTTCCTGTGTCTGATCCGTTCTTAACGCTCACGAGCCTTGTAAGGCTCGTGGCTAAACGGAACAGCCCCAGTCAGAAACCTTATTTTCGGTCTGATAGTCTATGCTTATTCATGCTATCAAAATGAAAATACATCTTTTCTATGCTTACTCAAGCGTGTGATTGACCCTAGCGTGCTTAATCACTCTATCTGATACGATAATAACGCCATTAGAATTACTTGTCAAGAAGTTTTTGTTGACTTTTAGATATATATTAAGTATGATATGCTTATAAATACCAAGAAAAGCAATGAAAGGAGTGTTTATACTAAGTCATGGAGCATTACGAAAAGAAAATCAGTTTCTTAGGAGAGAACATACAGACCATAAGAAAGCATAGAGGAATGAAACAACAGGAACTTGCGGACAAAATCGGTATCAATATGCAGAGCCTTTCCAAGATTGAACGTGGCGTGAATTATCCTACCTTTGATACGCTGGAAAAGATAATGGACGTGCTGGGAGTAACACCCAATGAATTATTGTCGGGAGAATGGAAGTATATTGACCACACCGAGCCCTATATCATGGATATTATCAAACGGGAACAAGACTTCAATGTTTCCTTAGATTACCTGTCTGAAAATGAATTTTTCGATGATGAAAAAGAATGCACATTTTACAAGGCATATAAACTCATACAGTATATCCATAACTACATTACCAATGAGGTTACGGAGTTGGAAGAACTTATGGAAATCAAGCAGTTGATACAGCGTCAAAAACTGGAACGCATGATAAAAGTACATAAGGAAATGCGAGGGTTAGACCGATACAGAGAACAGCCCAAAGAGTATAAATACCATGACCCTTATGATGATTGGATATTTCGTCAGCTTGCGGATATAGACAACAGAAACAACATTCCCGACACTTCTCCACAAGTAGACTTCAATGAAGCAGACTATGAAGATTATCTAAAGGCGAAATGGAACAGAGGTCTTTAATTTCCTCTTGCATGGAAGATACAGCAAACAAAAAGCCCAGTAAAGAGTGCAAAGCACCACCAATGGTGGCAAGGCTCTTGACAGGGCTTTTTCTTTTCTGTTGTGGGGTAATCAAGAGGAAGAAAGAAAAAGTGTGCATTTTTGTTCCATAAATGCTAAGGGTATGCTGATTTTTATTGTGGCGGATATATGGAACTGTTATAATATGGATATGAAGAAAGCGACAAATTTGAAAGTGTTAATAATTTTCAAACAGCCTCATTGCATGGAAATAAGAAACAGACTATCCTTAAAGTAGGAGGTGGCACAAATGGCAAATGAAGATAAAAAAGATTTTAATGCTATGTTGCATGATAGTAAGGATATGCCAAAATTTCAAATTATCATAGACCAGAAAAGTATTGAGAAATATGGTGGAAACAAAATGTATTTTGCTCCCCCGATTGACTATGACAAAGTAATGAAAAAAGTTCCGTATGGTAAAGTGATTACGGTTGGAAAAATACGAGAACACTTTGCAAAATTGAGTGGTGCAGATTTTACAGAGCCGATTACAGCGGGTATATTTGTTTCTATTGTAGCGTGGGCGAGTTATCAGCGTTCCGAAGATGAAACACCCTATTGGAGAACATTAAAAGCAAACGGAGAATTAAATGCTAAATATCCAAATGGTATTGAAGCACAGAAAGAAAAATTAGAAGCAGAGGGACATACCATTATTCAAAAGGGGCGTAAAAATATACGATACTATGTAAAGGACTATGAAAATTCTCTTTTTGATTTGAAATAGGCAAATTCTATTTCACAATTTCATATCTCTATACACAAAGCAGTTAGTCTTAGGATTGACTGCTTTTTTCATACCTAAATTTCAGATTGGAGTGATGAAATGGTGTTTGTTAGAGCTGTTCAGTAAGATTATCGGTGCATAAAATTTTATTGTGGTGCAGATATGAAAATGATATAATGTGGATATGAAGAAAGCGACAAACTTGAATTTGTCGAGCTGGTTAGTTCGAGATAATTTTGAGTTTGTTAAGATGTGGTGCACTTGATGGAATCACAGGTACGACATCATATTATGGAGGATGAAATAGATGATAGGTTTGATTGTTGCGAGGTCAAAGAATAATGTTATAGGCAAGAATGGTAATATACCATGGAAAATAAAGGGAGAACAAAAGCAATTTAGAGAGTTAACAACGGGTAATGTGGTTATTATGGGGCGAAAGTCTTATGAAGAAATCGGTCATCCGTTGCCTAATAGAATGAATATTGTTGTTTCCACCACAACAGAGTATCAAGGAGATAATTTAGTTTCAGTTAAATCATTAGAAGATGCATTATTATTGGCTAAAGGACGAGATGTATACATATCTGGTGGATATGGACTATTTAAGGAAGCTTTGCAAATAGTAGATAAAATGTATATCACAGAAGTAGATTTAAATATTGAAGATGGAGATACATTCTTTCCAGAATTTGATATCAATGATTTTGAAGTTTTGATAGGGGAAACACTTGGTGAGGAAGTGAAATATACGAGAACATTTTATGTAAGGAAAAATGAATTGAGTAGATTTTGGATTTAGGGTGTTTCATAAATATATTGCTTTTTATGCAT
>NZ_JAMOYY010000072.1:0-4041 GCF_023669475.1 Blautia sp. MB18-30
CAATAATATTTTTTACTTTTTTACAAATAGGTAAATTTAAAAATTCTTCTTTACACTTATCTGCTCGCTTGAATTTGTCATTCCACTTTTTAGAAATTTCAGACAATTCTATCACTTTCTCGACAGAATAATCTTCAAAATAAATTATTTCTTCACCCGTATAATACTTTTCTGTATAGCATTTAAACGCATCTGCAATTTTTATTGTGCATTCTTCTGGTGACTCTATAAAATCAAATGAAGAAACTATTTTATACACATAATCCTGCAAATAATTATAATCTGGTGGAAAATCGTCTGCTACCACTTCTCCATCATCATCTGTTATTGCACAAGGTTTAGGATTAATGCCATTTTCTTTCAACTTATAGTTATAATATGCCATAATACAACTTGTATCTGCATTCTCTTTACTATATTTACATACATCTCTATAAGCACTTAATAATTCAAGCAACTTATTTCTTTCCTTTTTTCTAAGATATTTAACCGCATAAGAAGAATTGATTTCAAAAAGTGCTTCATAATCATTACGCGTATAATATTTTTCATTCAATAATTTAACGATTGGAAATATCACCATCATCAATACACTTTCTCGATTTGCTTTGTCATAATATCTTTTCGATATTAACAACGATGCAATCGCAGAAATGAAAATAGCCATTGCATTTTGATATAGCCAATTACCAATTTGTACCAACATCTCTTTTTCCTTCCTGTATCGTATTTCCGCTACCTGTTCTGTACTATATTCAACACTTAATTACCATCAACACACACGCATCTATCAGGTAGTCCTCATGATAGAATAACTTTTTTCGTCGCTTTTTCAACGAAAAAAGCGACGAATTATTTTAATCTATACAACTTACCTTTTGTTTTCCCATTATCAATGAGTTTATCAAGTGCAATTAATTCCTTTAACAATTCCTTTGTCCTAGTATCCTTTAATCCCAGATTATCAGCTATTTCAACTGTTTTGTGCCATTCACCATCATTTAATAATTTTAAAATTTTTTCATATTGTTCTATCTTTTTCTTTGATGATTTTTTCGTCGCTTTCTCATAGCTATCTGGCAGCAAAACTTCATCATCCGCTTCCAAAAATGCCAGGTGGATTGGAATTCTTATTCTCATAGCTCGTCTATCTTCATCCGTAAAGAACTCCGCTCTTGGTGAGCCATTCTTCTCAAGTTCTTCCTGTATTGTTGGTATGCCAGAAGAATGTCCCTCTGATAAATCCAGTTCTTTTAAAAACTCTCCAAGTCGTCTATTTCTATAATATCTCGAAACAAATCTCTTTCCCTCAGCTATCGTTTTTTCTGAAATAGATCTGTCTATCCCCGGAAAATTCATAATATTTATGCAATCCGGCTCTATCTCTATAGTTACTGGTTCAAAGGACATATAATCTCTGTGATAAAAAGCATTTACCACAGCCTCCTCTATTGCCTGATATGGATAATTGAATATCCTTAATGCCTCCATCTGATTTGGTACTTTAATTACCTTTTCTCGAATAATCAAATTACGAAATCTTTCCATTGTTGCCTGAATCATCTGAAGCACCGAACCTGTAATATTAGGGAAATCTTCACTAATACTTGGATTTTCAACGCTTCCTTTAGGAAAAGAGGTCATCTGTACATAAGTATATCCAAAGAATTTTTCTGGATGCTCACAGAACATCATAATTGCCACATTCTGAATATATCTGAGTTCTGGAGGACCAACCAATAGCTGCATATCATTAAGTATTTCCTCAGCACCACGTTCCCTTACCTGTTTAGCAAGCTTACTACCAGTTTTTCTCAAATGATCTTCTAACAGTCTGGAATCATTGCAGACAACAGATTCGCCAACACCTGAACCACCATCTGATAACCCTCTGCTTGAAGCCGCAGGTATCACATGTGAAGTGCCGCAGACTCAGAGCAACGGCTCAGATGTAACCGCCCGACCTCAGTTCGGACCTTCGTTAGTACCACCAAATACCGCATCAGGGAAAATCATCCAGATGCCACAATGAAAGATCATATAGAAGAAAGCCCGCAGTCATCAGGGTTTCTTGCTATTAAAGTTAATGACAATCAACTGAAAACGGCAGAAAAAGAGTAGCTGCTATTAGTAGCAGAGCAAAAGAAAAAGTCTCGGAAGCCGCTTATTTAGCGGGTTCCAAGACTTGTGGCTCTTATTCAAACTCGCAAAATTCTATTTGCTTTATAGTGTTTCTTCATTGTTTCAGTTTTGAAACAGTTCGTTTTCGAACTGTTTTGTATGTATTCGCTATGTTTTCATCCACTTGTATTGTCATTTTATTGTCAGTAATGTGCAATTTATATCTCAAAATCAACTAATAGTCTTAAACACTATAATTTTTATAAAACCTTTCAATCCCCCTGCAACCTGGACTTATATATTTTTCTGCAAATAAATCATATCTACCAGTTGTATACCTGCTTCATATATCGGATGATCATAATTATCTGTGAAGAAGTCTTTAATACTATGCGAACGAACAAATCCACACTTCTCATAAAAAGGGATTGTCAACGAACTATCCCCTGTGCCAACTTGCAGTATAGAATATTTCCCTTTATATGTCGTAGCAACAAAGTCAATTAGTACTTTACCGTATCCCTTCCCTTGATATTCTGGTTCAGTCGCAATATTTTTAATTTCAAGAACGCCTTTCCCCTCGTCTGTTACTACACATTCGCACTTAACTCCATCATCGTCCAAAACATACATTATCCCTCTATTAAGATACCTGTCTATCATATCCTCCTGCTCATCTGCTAATAACAACAGCGGAAGAAATTGTTTTTTATTCTCCTTGATTTCTTTAATTTTCATATCAACACACTCTCCAAATTCCGCCTTGACAACTTAGGATTTTTTCATTTTCCAAAATATTCTACCAGATTGCTTATTCCAGAAATAATCCAAGATATTGCAATTATAATTAAAACTCTTCTCCATCCTCCAATATATTATTCGAACTCCTCGGCAGATAACATGAACTGACTGTTTTTCTCTAATTTTTAAAGGATTTATTATCCGTATTCCTAAAAAGCACCCTCATATTTATATCAGTTTAAATTTTTAGACCCAGAATAGAGCCGTATTTTCTATTACCAAATTGTTATTAATGGAGAGATTTCTTTATACGCTCATCTAGAACACCTTTTTCATCTTCTATATATGATAAATACATCTCTTCATATAAATTATCATATTCGTTCATAAACAAATCTCTCTGAACTAATCTATTTTTAAACTCCTGATATGTTTCAGTTTCATTTAAATCTTTCCATATACAATATGAAAATTCGACCACTTTATCCAAATCCACTCCATCCATTTCATTTTCAAATCTCTCATGCCTACCATGTCTTAAAACATATTCAATTACAGAATTACTTCTTTTATGTAGACATTTTATAATAGAAAAAAGGAATAGCAATAAATAATCCGGCTCACTTTTTGCTTTATATAAAAGTTTATAAAGTATCCTAGGAGTAGTATAGTTATAAAATTTATCATTTTTTTCAAATGTACATGCTAAAAGTTTTTCTATATCAATTTTCTTGTCCAATTGTAGTGATAAAGTGATAACAGCCAGAAAAATCTGAGGATAATAGTGTAAATATTGAATTCCATCATTTAAAAAATAGTCTAGCTCTTTTTCACATTTTTCTCTTTCTTTTTTCATTTCCTTTTTTCGATTGCCTTGATAAATACATTCGAATAAAGAAATAATATGTTCTATATACTCACTCCTTTCTTTTGTAATTATATGCCTCTTGTAATCTCTATTTAAATACAAAAGGCTATCCATAACATTTAACATATCCCCTTTATCAATAGCTATATCATGAAACAACTCCGCTATAATTTTGGCATCATATTGTACTCTTTCACAAGAACGTCTATTACGAAAGAACATTCCCCTATTAATCCTATCAACATATTGCGAATTATATAATATAAACAAATTATAATCTACATAAAACTTCGGCTGAAGCATATTATGAT
>NZ_JAMOYY010000073.1:0-3558 GCF_023669475.1 Blautia sp. MB18-30
TCGCTGACTATTATTATTTTACGATAAAAGATTTTCTCTTGCTGACAACATCGAAGATAACCGCTGCCAGAAGAACCATACCTTTAACAACCTTCTGGATATTCTGGTCAATACCCATGATACTCATGCCAAGATTCAGAACACCCATCAGAAGTGCACCAATGATAACACCAGGAACTGTACCGGTACCACCATAAGCAGAAGCACCACCAATAAGTCAATCACAGTCCTTCTCCTGTATGTTTTTCCTTACTGCTCGAATCTGCCCTTCATCTTCACTTCCTGCTCCCACACAGCGACCTTGCCGCGGGCAAACAGGCTGTTGATGTTGAGATTCTCATCCAGTACCAGAAGGTCTGCGTCTGCGCCTTCCGCTACACAGCCCTTGATTCCTTCTTTGCCAAGGAGTACGGCCGGAGTGCTGGTCAGAAGCTGTAAGGCATCCTCCAGCGGCATGCCCTCTCTTACCAGGATCTGGATGGTACGGTGCAGATACTTCGGGGACGCGTAGGTCAGGCCAATGCACTCGCCCTCTTCGTTGAAGCGCGGCTGGCTTCCGAACGCGTCACTGGACATGGTTACATGATCCAGGCTCACATCTTCGCGGTGCAACAGCTCATAGAGCTTCAGAGCATCGGATTCGACCTCCACATCATCGGCGCCGGCGGTGCAGTCAATGTAGCCGCCACGGCGCACCAGATCCGCGCCGGCATCAATCAGTCCAGGATTGCGTAAGATGTGGGTCGGCAGCAGGTTCTTGGCTGGAACGTCGGAATGATCCAGCACATAGAAAATCGGATCCAGTCTTCCCTCTCCGTCACCCATGTGCATGGTTACCAGGCCAGGGGTATTGCTGAGTAAGCCGGCTCTGCGCGCTGCAGTAGCCAGCGCGATCAGCTCTTCTCCGCCTGGGTTGGAGCTTCTGTGGTCCGATACCGCTACCTTCACACCGATCATCGGTGGAACCAGGATGATATCGCGCTCTACACTTCCGGTCAGGGTGGTCGGCGGGTAACCATAGGAACTGGTCAGAGTGTACACGGTCATGCCCTCTTCGGTCAGGGCGCGAGCTTTTGCGACCAGATTTTCCACACTGCGGGTTACGCCATCGGTTCCCAGAAGTCCGACTACCGTGGTAATACCATTTTTGAAGAATTCACTGAGCTGGGATTCCGGTACACGGGATGCCGGCCCCTGCTCTCCGCCGCCGCCTGTGATATGCACGTGCATGTCAATGTAAGCCGGAACAACGGTCTTTCCCTCCAGATCATAGGTTTCCACTCCCGGAAGTCCCTCATATCCCTCAATAGTATCCTGCATCAGAAGGATTTTTTCCCCCTCAATAAGGATATCTTTCTTTCCCAGTTTCTCCGGTGCGTACACATTCGCGTTTTTCAGTAACTTGATCATAATGTCAATTCTCCTGTCTCTTTCTTTTCCGCTTTTCTATTTCAAAGCTTCTGTCAGTCTGTCTCAAAGGTGCCTTTTACCAGTGCTTTTCCATACTCCACCATTTTCTGTCCACGGACAAATACCGTATCTACCAGAAATTCCTCATCCAGGATCACAAGATCCGCGTCGCTGCCCGGACGGATGCAGCCCTTTTTCGGGAATAATCCGTTGGCTCTGGCCGGGTTCTCCCCGCAGATGCGGATGGCTTTTTCCACCGGAACCCCTGCCTTTACAGCATCACGCACTTCCTCATGCAGGGAAGAAAGCCGTGTAACCAGAAGCTTTGCGCCGCCCCCGCCAATCACATGAACATGCTGGTCCACATAACCAGGAATTACCATTTTTCCATCTGCAGAAACAACTTCCACCGGAGCAGAAAGTTCCGGTGGATCGATGTGTTCTGCCACAGAAAATACTTTTTCATCTACGATCAGGATATCACGGATTCCTTTTGGATCCGGATCATACAGATTCGCGTTTTTAATCAAAAGCACTCTGGACATCGTATTTAGTTCTCCTTTTTCTTCTCATCATCGAGCTTGGCAATACCAAATCCGGTAAAGCCCCAGATGATTGCAAAAATCCAGCCGGTGTAGCACAGGATTGCCCATGGAAGGTAATCCAAAGTCTCTACGCCAAGGGTGGAAGCCATGTAAGCACCTGCTGCGGACCACGGGATCAGCGGTACAACTACGGTACCGGCATCCTCAAGGGTTCTGGACAGGTTCTTTGCCGCAAGCCCGCGCTCTTTGTAAGCGTCACGGAACATCTCGCCCGGAATCAGAATGGCAAGGTAAGAGTTACCGGTGGTCAGTGCCATGGTAATGCAGGCTGCAACGGTTGCGGTGATCAGCGCACCGGTACTCTTTGCCACGCTTAAGATCTTCTGGAGTACCACATCCAGACAGCCAGCCCGGCTCATGATACCTGCGAAGCAGAATGCGCAGAATACCAGAAGTGTGGTGCTCATAATGCCGTTCATACCGCCGCGGTTTAACAGCTTGGTTACGGCCTCGGAACAGGTCTCGGTGTCAAATCCTGCACGGTGGATCATGGATACATCAAAACCGTTTACGGTTGCCTTTAACACATCTCCTAACGCTACGTGCTGAATGAAGACACTCTCCAAGCCTGCTACAAAAGTAGAAAGAAGCATAACCGGAATGGTTGGCTTCTGAAGCAGGGAGCCGCCCAGCACGATCACTACCGGAATGATGATCAGCAGGTTCCAGCTGTACATGGAAGAAAGCTGGCTTAATAAAGTAGTAACGGTGTCAGAAGTAATATCTGCGCTTACATCTGCGTTCATACCAACAATGGCATATACCACCAGGGAAACGATGGTTGCTGGGACAGTGGTGTAGAACATATGTCCGATATGCTCATACAGTGTGCTGCCTGCCGCGATCGGAGCCAGGTTTGTGGTATCGGACAGCGGAGACATCTTGTCACCAAAGTAGGAACCTGCGATGCAGGCGCCTGCAGTAGCCGGAAGGGATACGCCAAGGGCGCTTGCGATTCCCATCAGGGCAACACCCATGGTTGCAACGGAACCCCAGGAGGTACCGGTAACAACCGAAACCACTGCCTCGATCAGGAACGCGGTAACCAGCATGAATTTCGGGTTTACGATCTGGACGCCGTAATAAATCATCATCGGAATGGTACCGGATGCCATCCAGGTACCAACCATAGCGCCAACACATACAAGAATCAGGATGGCAGGCATGCCCTTTGCGATCTTGGTGCAGATCTCATCCATCATCTCATCCCAGGTAATGCCTACACGGAACGCGATAAATGCTGCGATTGCAGCTACCATGATCAGAAGCGGCTCTGTGCTGTAGCCGAATACGCCTTTTCCGATGGTAAGGATCAGGAGCATTGCGACGATCGGTGTGATCGATTCCGCAAAAGTGGGCAGACGTTTGGCCCGTTCTTTCTTTTCTTTCATTTGTAGTTTCTCCTTTTAGCCTCCTTCGTGACAGTTTCACATTTTATCACGGCAGAGTATTAAGATTTGGACTTATTATATCAGAAAAGATAACGGGCAACAACTAAAACTTTATATTTTTTTATTTTCTTGTTACACGGGAGTTTGACACA
>NZ_JAMOYY010000074.1:0-3034 GCF_023669475.1 Blautia sp. MB18-30
TCTTATATCAGTATATGGTATACTTGTCCGTGAAATGAATGATATGCAAAATAGGATTTTATGCGTCAAGTGTTTGGCGAATGGGGAGTTGTCGCCAGAACGAAAAGTACGTCTTACGGTATGAAATCCGCACCCGTTGCAGCAATATAAGAGAATATCTCATATTGTGTAGGGCTTTTTCGACATACGTTCTATTACAATTGGAGATATCTTTTTTTATGCGCAAAAATAAAAGAGACAGTCTCCGAAAAACGTGATTTTTTTAACAAATGGAGGTTGTTATTTATGGTAGACAAAGCAAAAGTTGAAGAGGCGATCAAGCTTCTTCTCGAGGGAATCGGCGAGGATGTAAACAGAGAGGGACTGCAGGGAACTCCTGAACGTATCGCCCGCATGTGCGAGGAAATTTATGGCGGACTTGATAATGAAGCGGATGAACATCTTCAGAAACAGTTTCATGTAGAGAACAATGAAATGGTTCTGGAAAAGGATATTACCTTTTATTCCATGTGCGAACATCATCTTATGCCTTTTTACGGTAAAGCTCATATCGCATATATCCCAAATGGCAAGGTTACCGGCTTAAGCAAGCTGGCCCGTACCGTTGATGTGTATGCAAGAAGACCGCAGATCCAGGAACGTCTGACTGTGCAGATCGCAGATGCGCTGGAACGTGTTCTCGCTCCAAAGGGAATCATGGTTATGCTGGAAGCGGAGCATACCTGCATGACCATGCGTGGGATCAAAAAGCCGGGAAGCAAAACGGTTACGACTGTTACCAGAGGTGAATTTAAAGAAAATATGGAGCTTCAGAAACAGTTCCTTGCTATGGTCAAGGACTGATGGACAGAGTGAATCAGATCTGGAATCATCCGCTCTATCAGAATGAGCTTAATAAGCTTCAGCTTCTGGAGACTGACCGTGAATTCTGCAGACATACACCGGAGCATTTTTTGGATGTGGCACGCCTTGCCTATATCCGGGCACTTGAGGAAAATGCTCCTGTTTCAAAGGAACTGATCTACTGTACTGCCCTTCTTCACGATATCGGACGGGCCAGACAGTATGAAGATGGCACTCCTCATGATGAGGCCGGTGCTGCTATCGCAGGACAGATCTTAAACGAGCTTGGATTTTCTATGGAAGAAATGGAAGCGATCATTGCGGCAATACGTGGTCACAGAGCTCAGACGGATCCGACAGTTCTTGGAAAACTGCTCTATACTGCGGACAAAAGCTCCAGAAACTGTTTTTCCTGTAAAGCAGAGCCGGAATGTTACTGGTCTCCTGCCAAAAAAAATATGACGATCCAATATTAGGAGGTTTTTCCATGAAAATCGGAAATCGTGAGTTTGATGTAAAAAACAAAACATATATTATGGGTATCCTAAATGTCACACCGGATTCTTTCTCAGATGGCGGAAAATGGAACGATATGGATCATGCCCTGAAACATACAGAAGCTATGATCGCCGAAGGTGCTGATATTCTTGATATCGGTGGGGAATCCACACGTCCGGGACATACACCGGTTGGCGCACAGGAGGAGATCGAGCGTATTCTTCCTGTTATCGAAGCAGTAAAAGGGCGTTTTGATATCCCCATCTCTGTAGATACCTATAAGGGATGTGTTGCGGAAGAAGCCCTGAAACACGGAGCAGATCTTATCAATGACATCTGGGGACTGAAATATGATCCTGAAATGGCTCCTGTCATTGCCAGATATCATGCTCCCTGCTGTCTGATGCATAACAAAGATAATACTGAATACAATAATTTTATTGTGGATATGCTGGCAGAAACCCAGGAATGTGTCAATATTGCCAAACGTGCCGGTATTGCTGATGATAAGATCATCCTTGATCCTGGTGTCGGATTTGGTAAAACATATGAGATGAACCTAATGACCATGGATAATCTGGAGCTTTTCCGGAAGCTGGGATATCCGGTGCTTCTTGGTACCTCCAGAAAATCCATGATCGGACTTGCCCTTGATCTTCCTGTAGATCAGCGTGTAGAGGGAACTCTTGCCACATCGGTGATCGGTGTTATGAAGGGTTGTGCATTTGTCCGTGTTCATGACATCAAAGAAAATAAACGCGTCATCCAGATGACAGAAGCTATTCTGGGACGTTAGGAGGAACTGATGGATAAAATCGAAATCAGAGATCTTGAGATTTTTGCAAACCATGGTGTGTTTCCGGAAGAAACAGCTCTCGGACAGAAATTTGTTGTTTCTGCTGTTATGTATACAGAAACACGTCCGGCAGGGCTGACAGATGATCTTTCTGCTTCCATCAATTATGGAGAAGTCAGTCATATGATCACCGATTTTCTTCAGAAAAATACTTATAAACTTCTGGAGGCTGCTGTGGAGAATCTGGCAGAGACGCTGCTGCTTTCTCTCCCTCTTCTTAAAGAGATCACCCTCCGTATTGAAAAGCCCTGGGCTCCGGTAGGCCTTCCGCTGAAAACCGTTGCTGTGGAAATTACCCGAGGCTGGCATACGGCTTATATTGCTTTTGGTTCCAATATGGGGGATAAGAAGAAATACCTGGACAATGCGATCCAGGGTCTTCGGGATATGAAAGAGATTGTTGTTGAAAAGGTTTCAGAGTATCTTGTAACGGAGCCTTACGGGGATGTGGAGCAGGATGAGTTTCTCAACGGAGCCTTAAGAGTTCGGACGCTGCTTTCTCCGGAGGAGCTTCTTGACAGGCTGCATGTGCTGGAACAGGCTGCGGACCGGAAAAGGATCATTCACTGGGGACCAAGGACACTGGATCTGGATATTCTGTTTTACGATAATGAGATCATTGATACAGTGGAACTACATGTGCCTCATATTGATATGGAAAACAGGGATTTTGTTTTGAAGCCTATGGTGGAGATCGCACCGTATCTTCGGCATCCGGTGTTGAATTTAACAATGGAGCAGTTGTTAAAAAAGCTTGAGGGAAAAACTTTGGCGGTGTGACTTTATTTATTAAATAATAAAAAGATAACAAGCCCGATACAGATATCTTTACTACAA
>NZ_JAMOYY010000075.1:0-3014 GCF_023669475.1 Blautia sp. MB18-30
AATATGCACAGTTTCTCAACACATTGAAAAGAACTGTTGAGAACTTGAAATGTTTTAGACAAACCAAAAATATTTTTGTCTCAAAAATGTGAAAAAAATCATTATATCATACTATAAGGAGTTTCTTATCATGAAATATTCAACGAAATTAAGCGATACTGTTCATGTGATGGTTCTGATTGCTATCAACCAGGAAAAATCTCTCTCCAGTGCCTCAATTGCAGAAAGTGTCCATACAAATCCCGGCTTTGTACGCCAGCTTATGTTAAAACTAAAAAAAGCCGGACTTATGACCAGTGTAGCCGGACATGCCAGTCCTTCTCTTTCAAAACCTGCAGATCAGATTACATTGCTGGATATTTATAAAGCAGTTGAAGGTGAGAAGCCGCTGCTTCATTTAGATACTCATACCAACCCTGATTGCGGCGTTGGCATTAATATTCAGTTGTCTTTACAGGAATTCTATAATGAAATCCAAAAAACTGCTGAAGAAAAAATGAATATGATTACTTTACAGGATATCATAGATACCTATTATCAGCGAACATCAATCCTCAATATCTCCCCGGTTAGCCATCACGGTTAAATTTTCATCCCGATTTACGGAAAGTGTTCCTACTACATCCGGTTCACCTTCCTTATGACCGGATTCAGGTTTCCCATAAATACTTCCTGCACAGCCGGATCAGGATTATCAAATCTTGCATCTATGGCTATCTGCATTTCTCTGCGTACCTCTTCTGGTGTTGTGTTGTACTTTTCTGCAATCTTTTCATTTATTATGAGTGTAGACATGCACAGTTTACGCTTTCATCTCGGTAATTGAATTGCCGAGGATTCCTGCTTTTTATCCTAAAAAATTATACGGGACAGACCTTTTCTTCTCTTATCCAGAATATCCGTCTGTCCAGAGCGGCGAAAATGTTAAAGCAGCCTGATCGTTCTGTTACTGCTGTCATGGAAGAGATCGGTTATTCCAACATTACGCATTTTTATAAAATTTTTGAGAAAAAGTTCCATATGACACCAGCGGAATACCGAAATACTTTATAAGTCCTGTATGTGTCTTATCTGTATACAGTAGAAAAGAAAAAGCCTTATAATATTACTGCAAATGATATGTCCCTCAAATATGATTTTTAGATTGACTGTTCCTTAAGGGGCTATATCATTTACAACAAATATTATAAAGCTTTATATATTTTTACAGTTTCATAGCACAGCGGATGCAGTTCTCAATATATTCTTCTCCCAAATCTGTATTCAGGCTGAGATCAAAGTTTCCGGCTGCACCCCACATACGGCGGGTGTAATAACGGTAGTTATCTGCACGGAGTTTTTCATTTTTCTGAACCGTAGCTTTGGCTTCTCCCTCGGAGATATTCTGTCTCTGTGCCACTCTTCTAATTCTGCTCATAAGAGGCGCTGAAAAAAATACTTTCAGACAGTTTCCGGAATTTCTGAGAACGTAATCTGCACAACGGCCTACTATCACGCAGTTGCCTTTTTTCGCAAGATTACGTACAACCTGACATTCTGCCTCGAAAATTTTATCCTTCGGCGCTTCATCCTGCATATCCGCATTCAGATACATCTGATTAACCAGATCATAGATGAGACTGTTTGTCATGATCTCTTCGTTTTTCTTGATGAATTCCGGTGTGTATCCGGTGGTTCCTGCTGTCATCTGGATAATCTCCGCATCATAAAAATCATATCCCAACTTTTCTGCAAGAATCTTGCCAATATCGTGGCCGCCACTTCCAAACTGTCTTCCAATGGCGATAACATTTTTTCCATAGGTTCCTGCTGTCTGTTCTTTTGCTTCGTTCTCGTTTTCTGCAGATACGCTTTCCGGGAAAATCATATCTTTCAGGAATGCAAGTTTCTTACCGATGAGTCTGGCGATAAAGCCTACCAGAAGGGCAGCAATAACGGTACCTTCTCTTACACCATCCAGTCTTCCTGCAAATACGAAAGAAAGTACAGCAGCGATCACTGACATGGATACATCAAAACAGATCTTGGTTGTTCCGAAATTTGTTTTCCATGTAAGAACAATAGCACGGACAAAAGATTCTCCCGGAAGCATGACAACGTCTGCCAAGACCTCCATATATACACCTACGCCAAGAATCAGACATCCGATGAGAAGATATACAATCTTCATGATGTACGCTTCCGGATTGACCCAGGAAAAAAGAATCATGGTAAGATCAATAAAATATCCAAATATGATGGATACCGGAATCTGAAGGATGTGCTCCAATTTAAAGTTCTTTCTCAGGATGATCAACTGCAGTACGATCAGAAAGATACTGAAAAAGATGGTAAAGTTTCCAAGTGTAAATGGAAAATTAAGACTTAATACGTAAGGAATTGATGAAATCGGGGATGTTCCTAGGTTTGCCTTTGTGATCAGACTGACTCCCAGGGAGTTTACAAATAATCCCACCAGAAATATTAAATATCGTTTTAGTTTCTCCATTTCTTATTTCCTCCTCATTTCATATTTTTTTATCGTCGGATCATTTCATATCTGCAAGATTTCGGTAGATTCGGCAAAAAATATCCATAAACAACTTCTGCTCTTCTTCGGAAATACCATTTAATGCAGTTTTTTCTATTTTCTTAAAAGCCTCCTCCACAAGCTTCTGATTTTTCTTTCCGGATTCTGTCATAAAAATATGAAAAGTACGACGGTTTCCATTGAGCATTTTTCTTTCGATCAGACCTTTTTCTTCCATACGGTTCAAAATAGACGTTAAAGATCCTGCCTCGATGAGGCATCCTGCCGCAATCTCTTTCTGGCTGGCACCATCGTGATCTTTCAGGTAATCCAATACTTTGGGCTGTCCCAAGGTAAGGCCTGTGTCTGCCAGCTGTTCCATTAGTTTTTTCTGGACAGTCATATGGTTTATCATAGACAGGTAGTGAAATGAATCATCCATTTATTATTTAGCTCCTTCTTTTATCATATAAATAGTTATAATTCAAATATTTAGAATTATAAC
>NZ_JAMOYY010000076.1:0-2575 GCF_023669475.1 Blautia sp. MB18-30
TTATAATATAAGACGACATTTAAAACCGATTATTGTTTTCTTTTTATTTTCTGTGGCTACGATGATTTATACAAGTTTGGATACAGTTATGTTAGGATTCATGTCTAATGATATTCAAGTAGGATATTATAATGCAGCTACGAAAATGAAAAATATATTAGTTAGTTTGGTAACATCTTTAGGTGTTGTTTTATTACCAAGGGCTTCATATTATATTGAAAATAATTTTGAAAACGATTTTATAAGAGTAATAAAAAAAGCTTTTCAATTTGTAATTGCTTCTGCTATCCCAATAAGCATATTTTTTATGATTGAAGCTAAGGATACAATATTGTTTTTAGCTGGAAAGGAGTATAGAAACGCAATTCCAAGTATGATTATAATAATACCAACAGTTTTTTTTATTGGGTTAAGTAACATTATTGGAATGCAAATATTTATTCCAATTGGTCTTGAAAAGCTTACAGTATTTTCAACTTTCGTGGGCGCATTGATTGATTACTATTAAATTCAATATTAATACCTATATATGGTGCAGCAGGTGCTGCAATAGGAACTGTTATAGCAGAATTTGGTGTATTAGTAGTACAAATATTTCAAGCAATTTATATGAAAAAGATTCGATATATAAAAATTGATTGGAAAGATACTATAAAAGTGTTGACTTTAAGTATAATAGCCAGTGTAGTATTAAAAGTGTTTCATTCAACATTTAAAATTGATAGTTACTTTTTTAGTCTCTTATGTTCATGTGGAATTTATTTTGGAATTTACATAATTGGGTGTGTAGTACTACGAGAGAATATTGTTAATGAATATATGATTAAATATATGAAAGTGAAACGTAAATGAAAGAAGGAAGAATTGTTGAATTTGATATATTAAAAGGTATAGGAATAATAAGTGTAATTGCGGGGCATGTCGCCCAGAATTATGATATTCCGCGGATCATGCAAATTCAGTAGTAATAATTTTGTGTATTTGTGTATTTGTTATAAAAATCTATGAACAAGTTTTGATAGATTATTTAAAGAAAAAGAGAAGTTAACTATGGGAGAGTTTAAAATGAAATACAATTATCTAGTAGTAGGTTCCGGATTATACGGAGCAATCTTCGCGCACGAAGCAAAAAAAGCAGGAAAGACAGTTCTTGTAGTAGACAAGCGACCGAATATTGCTGGAAATGTTTTCACAGAGAAAACAGAAGGTATTAACGTACATAAATATGGAGCACATATTTTCCATACTAACAACAAGAAAGTATGGAATTATATCACTCAGTTTGCAGAGTTCAACAGGTTTACAAACAGCCCGGTCGCTAATTATAAAGGGGAACTTTACAGTCTTCCTTTTAATATGTATACATTTAATAAAATGTGGGGTGTGGTAACTCCAGAAGAGGCTGCGGCGAAGATTGAGGAACAGAGAAAAGAGGCTGGAATTACAGAACCGAAGAATCTGGAAGAACAGGCAATTTCGCTGGTTGGACGTGATATTTATGAAAAACTGATCAAGGGCTATACAGAGAAACAGTGGGGACGTGACTGCAAGGATCTTCCTTCTTTTATCATCAAACGTCTTCCTGTTCGACTGACATTTGATAACAATTATTTTAATGCTTTATATCAGGGAATACCAGTTGGCGGTTACACGAAGATGGTAGCAAATCTTCTGGAGGGTATTGAGGTCCGTCTGAATACAGATTATCTGGAAAACAAAGGTGAATTAGATGCGATAGCTGAAAAGATAGTTTACACAGGTCCGATCGATGCATATTTTGATTATATGCTTGGGACTTTGGAATATCGTTCTGTGCGTTTTGAAACAGAAACATTGGACAAACCGAATTTCCAAGGAAATGCAGCTGTAAATTATACAGATCGTGAGACGCCGTGGACAAGAATCATTGAGCATAAATGGTTTGAGTTCGGAAAGAATGAGGAAGGAAATGATCTTCCGAAGACGGTGATTAGCCGGGAATTCAGTTCGGAATGGAAACCTGGGGATGAGCCTTATTATCCGGTTAATGATGAAAAGAATGGTGCTCTCTATGAGGAGTACAAAAAGCTTGCAGAAGCTGAGCAAAATGTAATTTTTGGCGGACGTCTTGGCGAATATAAATACTATGATATGGATCAGGTTATTGCAGTTGCATTGGAAGCAACTAGAAAAGAATTAAAATGATGTTGTTGATTAAATTAAAATATTATATGGAACTGGACTATTAAAAGCTTGGTCTCGGAAGTGACGGTTTAAAACTAAATGAATTGAATTGGGTACTGGAGATAATTTATTAAAATGAAAATTTTTTGTAATATGTCAAATAGAAACGTCAATGTTGATATGATTAGAATCGTTGCCTGTATTGCAGTTGTAGGTTTACATGCATTTCCTAAAGATATATCGAAAACCACAGGCTTAATATATTATTTTTTTGGCTTTGCGGTTCCATTTTTTTTCATGTCAAGTGGATATTTTTTGTTAAATCGTGGTAAAATAGGAATTCAATATTCGAAAAAAAAGTGTTTAGGAATTATAAAATTGACAATTTGTTGGAATACAGTCATTATTATTG
>NZ_JAMOYY010000077.1:0-2353 GCF_023669475.1 Blautia sp. MB18-30
AGTTTAAAGAGGAAATAAATTCATTAAAGAATACAAAATATTCAAGTATTTATGTTGTAGTTTGTCTTATCGAACAAGCAGTTTTCTTAGAATTGTTAAAAGACCTTACACAATTGATATCGAATGATAAAATAAGATTATTGTTTTATGCTGGTGGAGGTATTTTATCCTTCGTTATTATGTCGAAGATTCTTGATATGCTTGTAAAAAAAGCAGGAAAAAAGATTGAAGATGATGTATTAATGGAGATGCAAAGTAAGGGAGAGTATGTACCTGAAAAAACTGATAAAATAGTAGAATGTGCGACTATGTTGGGTTATATGAGTCCTTTTTTATGTGTTAGTACATGGATTTCTGGAATTGAAAATACTCAGATTTGTAAGTGGGGGATTATTATTTTGGTACATATTTTGGGAATAGGAATTCCTTTACTTGTTAAAAAGAAAAAGTAGAATATACATATGTATTACTAATAATGTCCTATTACCAGTTTTTGATAATAGGACATACAATGATTGGCTATTAACTTGGGTTAAACCAATTCATAGCATTTACATATTCCTGTAATCCATTAGGTTTGCAAGCCAATTCAGCATATAGCAGAGGACTTTCCTGTGCCAGCCGATATAGATACGCGATATCATCGGGTGTATCAAGAAAAATAGTTGAATTACATTTTTCACAACTGATAGTAAGAGGCGAGTTGGTATATGTATCATTAATGGCATTAACAATAACGGAATCTGTATCAGGTTCATACATACCAAACAGGTAACTAGGGTTATTTTGTTTCATCTGTATATAACAAAGTGAATATATATGGTGCTACATTAAGAATGCCAACATTAAAAAACGGTACTTATAAATTTGCTTTAAAACCGAATAAGAATTTTACAATCAATACCGCTAAATTACAGCAGACTTATGGAAACACAGCAAGAAATGTAAATATTAAGAATGCAAAGAAAGTTAAGATAACGAAGGATGCGTATTTCATGTTTATGATGAAATACAAAAACATGGACATTGTGAATGTATGTTTCCAAGGATAAGAATCACAGATACCTGATACAAGAAAAGACAAATCATATAATTTTTTCAGAAACAACAATTTAAACATCATTTCTGGTTCTTTCGCTGGACGACCAAAATGTTCACAGTACTGTTTACGTAACATAGGATTTACAAAACTAAAATCTACATTTGCTTTAATTCTACGCAGAAGATGATTGGCAGGAATGATTACTTCATAAATCCCCTGATAAAGTGACAATGATAGTTTTAACTGTGAATTATCTCTCAACATCGAAGAATCCCCCTTCCTACTTATATTTGCGTTATGAAAAGGATGAAAGCAGACAAGAGTTTTGGATATAACTATGATACTGACCGTTTTGAATCAGACAGCCGTAAGGAAGATGATATCTTTTTAAATTTAGAGATGCTCTGTGAAAATAAAATCGAAACATCTGACCGATCTGAAGGAGCTATAAGTCGAAATGATCGTATAAAAGCCATGGAGAACATGGTACATTCCCTGATCAGTGACCGATTACTGGAACTCAGTAAGTATGTATTGCTGGATCCAATCGGCAAAAGTTCAATGCAGACTGACGGATATCAGGTGCTCATTAACTAGGAGGCAGATATGAGATTTAGAAAAAATGTGCCTGCGGAGCACAGAGAATTCCTGCAGGAACAGTTAAAGCAATACAAAAAAGAAATGACCATGACGAAAAATGAGTTACATGAATTGGAAAAATGGGTAGCCAGTGGACGAAGCCCATATGATAACGGGGACTATATTTATAGCGAAAACGGATGCCCAATGGACTTTGTCAGCGCAATGCGTTTCCAGGATGAAATGTATGAATGGTGGATGAGTCTTTCAGAAGAAGAACGAGAACAAGAATTAAGGGAGCTTTGCGGGGATTATGATACTGTTTCAGACAGCATAATCATAGATACTGAATGGAGTGATCCGGCAATGGATCCGGATGCTGAACTTCCGTTCAGCTGATGCACTTGACGGGTCAATTCACAGTGTAAAAAATCGGATTTACATACAGAAATGACCCACTTGAAAATCAGGTGATTTCTGAATTCAGGTGGGTCAGAATTAAACATAAAAGTGGGTCAATTTTACTTGACAATCAACAAGAAGAAGCCCCGAATTGTACGCTACTACAATTCGGGGCTTCGTTCTTTGCTACAAGTATTTTTGGGATTACTTTTTGCCTATTGGCATTATATTATATGTAAATCTGAAAATCAATATACCGATAAATGGGAAATCGAGAAGAAAAATATTCTGTTTTTTTGGAATAAAAAATGCGAGTGCATTTTGAAACCT
>NZ_JAMOYY010000078.1:0-2353 GCF_023669475.1 Blautia sp. MB18-30
TTTACATATTGTATATATCATGGGAATAGTTGAATAAAAAAATGAACTCTATTCATTAAAGACAGAGTTGCTGGAAATTATTTCTCTCCAACAACTTTCTTCGTCTTTAAGTCCTTGAAACACAATACTGTCCCATCAGATTCATCCAACTGTTATATTTATTCTTTTCACACACCTTTCGACAAATTTCATTTTCCATCAATACACAGAACATCTTATCATAATCAAATGCCCAAACAGCACCATTCACATGGTTTTCCACTGCTTTCTGATCTATGTACTTTAAACGTGTGACCATTTTTTCAATTTCTCCATTTCTCAAGTTACCGATATTTTTGCAGATAAACCGAAAGAAATTCAACGTTGCATATTCGTCATGCCAATGGAACTCTTCTGGATTGTTTTTAATTTTACTGGCTCGCTGCTGTTCTTTGATTATTTGATCAGCTACACCTTTCATCGAATCTTCGTATCTCATATTACTCACCTACTCTTCCTCAACGCCCAGTGACGGTTTAAATCTTTTATCCTTTGCCTGCGGTACCACGATCTCGTAAAAATAAAATCCTAAATATCCAAGTGCCTGCTTCTTCATTTTATAAAAAGAAGTCCTGCCTATTCCTAGCTCCTGCTGTACTTCCACATCTGTCTTATTATAATGACTGCAAAAACAGGAATGAAGGATTTCACTGAGCATCACACCATTCGGTGCATAGAACTTCACCAGTGTCATTCCACGATAGATCATATCAGACAAGCCATAAATGATCATCAGGTTATTCATTTCCCGGTGCATCTTTGGCACATTCAGCTGATTGTTATAAATGCTCAGATAACTCAATGCATATGCCATATCTTCATTGATTTTCTCCTGGCACTCCATATCCAGTTCTTCCAATACAACTGGTTTTCTAAAATCAGTTTCTGGTAGCTTGTCATCAGTTCTTTAATATCAGTATAATGTCTTAATCCTGTGCATGACTTGCCATATGGAAGGTAATTTCTTTCACTGATTTAATTGCATAATCTCTGTCTGTCATCAGTTTCAAAATCTCCTTATCATCATCACACTAACTGGCGGTCTTTCAGACCAGTTCGCTTTCCCCATGATTTTGATGGGAAGCAATTACTTACTACAACTTGCAGAAGCGGATATCCAAAAGGCATTGTGGGAGCTGCCTTTGCTGACCGAAATCCATCTTCTTATGTAAAACCTGCAGGAATATAAAGGGAAAGTGACTATCCCTGCCGATTAATAATCCAAATAATATCGTCTATACCAATCTCTCCTTATTTTTCAAAGCATCTGTAAAATCGTTTTCTATCATTTGGTTATAAAGTCTCTTCTGCGCCAGTTCATCTGTATAATACGCATAGTCATGATTATAATCTTCCATAACTGTTTCTGCCGCCATAGATGCATAATCATATATGGTAGCTATTGAAAGATTCTTATCTATATTTTTGTAAATACCATATTTAATCTTTATTCCTTTAATCGGAGCATTCTCTACAAACTCATTAATAACATTGTCCATTCTCCGATGATCCAGCTCACAATCATCACTTAATAAGCAGAGAAAAGATGCTTTTTCTTTTCTCACCGGTGCTGCTCAAGTTCATAATGCCTAACTCATCTAATCTTATATCTGAATCCTCACTTGCAAACGCAAACACTATTTTTTCGAATGTATCTGCATTTCCAATTCTTGCACATTTCATACGATAACGCAAAATATCATTACCATTTTTTATCCTGTAATGTATTGTGAACTGTGAGACCAGTTGCAGTTGTTTGCATATATTATTAAAATCCGTAGCAACCAGCATTTTATTTCTGTCTTCTTCAAATACATTGGTCTCTATATACTTTTGTATTACGGTTTCATATGTTTTCTTCTCGTTCATTAATTCATCTAACTCTGTGTTTTCATTTAGATGTCTATAAATCTGAATGTACTGATCTTGACGATTTACGCAATATATACTACTAAACTCATTCCCCAAAATGTTAATAATATCCGTAATCAGCATTTTTCCCCTTACTCTTCATTTACATATCATTTTATTGTAATCCCTTGATCTTTTTCAAAGATACTTTCGCTGTTGTTCCAAAGTTTCCATGTCTCTCTTTCTTTAAAATACAACGAAAAGTGAACTCTTATGTACTTGAAGAATCTGAAATACGATTCCTCCCTGTAAATATCAATCTGTTCCACAAAGCAAGTGACATGCTCCCACCACTTAAATCTTACGATTTTGAAGTGGGGGCTTCCTGCTCGATTACCCTTTAGGGCAAAGCTAAAACAGGCTATCCCCGCGTGTCCCGCGGTTTTGTTTTTTATGTTTATCC
>NZ_JAMOYY010000079.1:0-2263 GCF_023669475.1 Blautia sp. MB18-30
TCTGGCAGCGGTTATCTTCGATGTTGTCAGCAAGAGAAAATCTTTTATCGTAAAATAATAATAGTCAGCGAATCAGGACAGCAGGTTTTCGGAGTGATCCGGAACCTGCTGTTTTTGGGTGTATATATTGTTGTTTTATGTAAGGTTATTTTGTTACTGTTCACTGGTCAATGTCATTTAGTTAATTTTCAAGGTTAGATCTTATACATGAGGTCTAACCTCTTTTTTAGTTTTTCCCTAAATAGGGGTTGACACTTCAACTCAAATGTGCGGCCGCTCTCACTACTGATTGGTTTTTAGAAGTAGTGAGAGCGGCCCTTGTAGTTAAAGAAGCATCTGCACGATGCAAATACAACTACAAGGAGATTTTTTTATGCTACAAAACCAAATCAAAACCATATTTAAAAGGGCACTGAAAAAGTCTGATTCTAAAAAAGAATTGGGCTTTTTTGTGAAAATTTCGGTCGCCCGGCAAAGGAACCAGAAATGATGTTTAAACTGCTTTTCCTGAAAAAACTGTACGATCTTTCTGACGAAGCCCTGATTAGCAGCGCCCAGACGGACATGGCATATAAATTTTTCCTTGACCTGGAACCAGAAGCAAAAATGATAGATCCCAGTCTTCTCACAAAATTCAGAAAAACTCGTATTACAGAAGATATTCTGGAAGAAATGTTAAAAGAAACCATTCAACAGGCTTTGGATAAAAATCTGATCAAATCGGGAACCATTATCGTTGATTCCACCCATACAATTGCTTCTGTCTGGGCAAAATCTCCAACGCAGATTCTGCGGGATATGAGCAAACAACTTCGGAAAGAGGTTTATAAAACAGCTTTTGAATTATCAGAGCGATTTCCTGAGAAACCCTCTTTGGAAGCAGGACTGGATGAAGAAATTGCCTATACTAGGGAACTACTCCAGGTTCTGGAGGAAGGAATAAAATCCTGTGGAAATAAAAAGATACAGAAACTTTCTCATGAAATGAAAGAACTACTAGAAGATGAGCGGCTCAAAGAGATCCGATCCAAAGATGATAAAGATGCACGGTTTGGACATAAAACGGCAACCAGTACGTTCTATGGATATAAGAATCATCTTGCGATGACTGAAGAACGTCTCATTGCGGGGATCACTGTAACAGATGGAGGAGCACCAGATGGGCAGGAATTACCAAAACTGATAGAAAACGCGAAGGAAAATGGAATAAAAGTTACAGAAGTTATAGGCGATATGGCATATGTCAGTAATGACAATCTGGAAGTCTGCGGAAAAGAGATTACATTGATTGCCAGAACCAATACAGCAGTAGCTGCTGCAGCAAACGGGAACCTTGAGGAAGGTTTCTGCTTTAATAAAGATGCTGGGATGCTGCAGTGTCCTGCCGGAGAGCTTTCCACGCGTGTAGAAAAAAGAACGGCAAAAAATGGGAATACTTATTTAAGATATATATTTAGCAAAGTAACGTGTCGGAAATGTCCCCAAAGAGAAAAATGCCGTGTAGGAAGATCAAACGCTAAAACAAGAAGCTACAGTATCACGCAAGCAAGCGAGAAAAATCTTGAAAGGCTTAAATTTGAAGAAAGCGAATATTTTCAGGAGCGAATGAAGATTCGGCACAGGATAGAAGAAAAGAATGGAGAACTAAAGGAAGCTCACGGTTTGCGTAAAGCAGATTCGAGAGGTTTATTTGCTATGCATCTGCAAATGTATTTTACGGCATTTACAGCAAATGTAAAACGAATAGTAAGATTAGATGAGCTGGCTATGGAGTAAACCATAGCTTTTTATGATTTTCCTAAGTAAAGATTTGAAAATAATATAAAAGAAAAACTTCCACTTAAGAAGAAATGGAAGTTTTTCAGTGCCCTTCAAATACAAGGGGTGTGGCACTTTTATCTGCATACACGAAACATAGTAATGTTTTATCTCCGCTTACTTTTTTTCTGAATTCCTTTCATTTTCCGTTTTGTTATGAATTGATAGTCTGTTCTGAATCCACAGGTTTCGTGGAGATCGTCAGTGATTTTCTGACGTTCATATACCGGCATGAAACCCTGTTCTTCTACATCTGCAAATTTTATGTCTTTTAAAATATGGAGCAATTGTTCTGTAGTATAAGTTCCTTTCAAAGCGCGGTTTAATAACCGGATTTGTATAGGACTGAGTGATATAAAAGGACTCGGAATTTTTTGATTTTGATGTTGTTATACGCACAATAATTACCGCTTCCACTGTTATAGTACATATCACTAAATATTAC
>NZ_JAMOYY010000007.1:0-128646 GCF_023669475.1 Blautia sp. MB18-30
GTTAATTAATACTTTTCGTCTATACTTTGGACACCATACTACATGGTATTTACAGGAATAGACGACATTGTTGTTTGATTTATATGTTGTGTTCATATTTGTATTATACTATGGTTTATTAGTTAATACAATTACTATTTTGTCCATCTTCAATTACTTGCATAAATTCGATGGACGCGTCTTATATCCCCATAGCGGAAGCAAGGAGTTTTACGACGCATTGGATAAAACACTTTCTCGGATGCACGAATATCACGGATTCTCTCCAACAATTCCTTGAAATATCCACCGCCACCTAGATTTTTCAAACGATCATCATCTAAAGCAAAACCTTTTCTCATGTATTCTTTTAAAATCCCAGTTGCCCAAATTCTGAACTGTGTTCCCTGTTTTGATTTTACACGATAGCCAACAGAAATAATAACATCAAGATTGTAATAGTCTACATTGTAAACTTTTCCATCAGAAGCAGTTGTTGCAAATTTTGCAACAACTGAATCCCGCTGTAATTCACCTTCTATAAATATATTTTTAATATGTCTGGAAATGATTGATTTATCTCTCTGAAACAATTCTGCCATCTGATCAATGGACAACCAGACGGTATCACCATCAAAAGTAGTTTCAACTTTCGTCAGACCATCCTCTGTCGTATAAATAATCATATCTGCTTTTTCTTTGTCCATAAATTAATTTTCCTCCAAAATCAGATACATTATCAATGTGAACAATTTAAAAAATAGAAATTCAACACAGCCACTATGACAAAATCATTATTCTGCATCTTTACCATTTATAATACGGTAGTAATCATCCATATCCACGCTGAGTTTTACCGTAGTATCTGGTTTTCGGTTGCTCAAGAGGCACACGGTCTCAACATGAACGCCCTGGCAGAACTGATCCACTGCACAGGCGTGGGTCATCTCATATCCTGCCTCATAAAATGCCGGGAGGTCTCTCACAAGACTTGTAACCTTGCAGGAAATGTATACGATCTGGTCTACACCGTAAGCCAGGATCTTTGGAAGGGCTTTGGGGTGAACGCCATCTCTGGGAGGATCAAGGATGATCATATCCGGTTTCTCCGGCACCTCGTCCAGAACCTTCAGCACGTCTCCGGCAATAAAACGACAGTTATTGATGCCGTTAAGTGCAGCGTTTTCTCTGGCGGCTTTTACCGCGTCTTCCACGATCTCCACGCCGATCACCTCGCTGGCAACGGACGCCGCAAGCTGGGCAATGGTGCCGGTTCCGCTGTAAAGGTCAAACACCACCTTGTCTCTGGTATCTCCTACATATTCCCGCACCTTGGAATACAGGATCTCTGCAGCCAGGGAATTTGGCTGGAAAAAGGAAAAGGTGCTGATCTTAAATTTCAGTCCAAGAAGTTCTTCATAGAAATAATCCTTTCCATAAAGGATCTTCGTCTCGTCGCTCTGTACCACGTCGGATAAAGAATCATTTAAAATGTGCATGATCCCCACGATCTTCCCTTCCAGCGGAAGTGCAAGAAGCTGTTCTTTCAGAGGCTCCAGATCATATTCTTCCTGGGTGGTGGTTACCACATGGACCAGGATCTCACCACTTGTGACGCCTCTTCGAAGAAGAAGATGTCGAAGATACCCCACATGCTGCAGCTTTTTATAGAAGCTGGCATTACGCTCCAGGAAAAACTCCCGCACACAGACCAGGATCTTCGTCATATCCGGATGGACCAGCTTACAATCATCCGTATTCAGGATATCGTAAGTGCTTCCCTTCTTGTGAAGTCCAAGGGACAGCGGCCCATCCTTATACTCATCCCCAAAGGAAAACTCCATCTTATTGCGGTACCCGAACTCAATAGGACTGCCGTAGATCCCATCCCAGTGATATAAACGATCTGCAGCCTCAGCTTCTTCTGTCCCATCACCGTTCTTCCCGATCTTAGCCAGGCTCTCTCTTACTGCCCCATCCAGAAGTTCCCTCACCTGATGTTCCTTCATATCCTTCTGTGCCTCATAGCTCATGGTCTGGTACATGCAGCCGCCACATGCCGGAAACTCCTGACAGGCAGGTTCTCTTGTCTCCAGCGGAGATTTCTCCAGGACCTCCAGAAGACGTCCTTCCGCCCGGCCGGAACGTTTCTTATTGATCATAAACCGGACTTTCTGTCCCGGAATTCCGTTTTTTACAATTACTTTCTGGTCATCGACCCAAACAAAACCCTTGTTTGGAAATTCCACTTTTTCTATAATACCTTCGTAAATTTCACCTTTTTTCATAAATCCTCTTTCTGTTTTATAACCAGCAGACAATAGTTCGAACATTCAGGATCCTCTTTACTGTCTGCTCATGAACGCCAGCGTTTCACGGTCCGTCTTCAAAAATCAAGCCCCGGTATCGCGCCGGGGCTTCAATTATCCGCTTCTCATATTCATACATAACAGACAGCCATTCTGATCTGTTCAAAACAGCCTCTGCAGTGAAAGTTCTTACTCTTCCTCATCCTCGAAATAATCATCGAAGTCATCATCAAAATCTTCTTCAAAATCTTCCAGGTAATCCGGAGCGAAGAAACGATATACTGCAAATGCGATTCCTGCAACAGCTGCAACTGCGCCGATGATCGCCAGTACCCAAAGGACTGTGTTCTTATCTTTCTCTTCTTCTTTTTTCTTCAGTGTTGCAAGCAGTTCTTCAAGCTTTGTTGTATTTAAATTCATAACACTGCACCATCCTTTCTTTCTGTTCGGCTGTACTGTCTGACAGTAAACCGGCAGCACAGCAAAAATATTCTATCACTGTACCGACCTTTCCTAAGTGTTCTTATTATACCACCATATGTCTGATTTTACCATAACTTACGCAAATTTTAACAGGAACATTCCGGAATAATGTTATTTGCAGCTGCTTCGAAATATTTTCACAAAATATATGCAAAACGGCCATTTCATTTTCAGATCTTCTTCAGTTTGGCAAAACCTGCGAACATTTTTTTCACACCGACTTTGTCAAAATCTACCGTTACCTCGTAATCCCGGCCGCCTTCTACAATATTCTTCACGATACCAACTCCGAATTTCACATGGCGCACGGTATCACCGACTCCGTAATCCAGCTTCGCTGCCTTGGTAACGGTGAAATCCTTCTTCTGAAGGCTTGTTTTTGCCTGGAAATTCATTTTCATCTGGGCATAGGCGCTTTTCGGAGATACGATATCATCTACCCTGGGCTTTTTCTCCTGAATGGTATGTCCAAGATCTACCAGCTCCCGTGGAACCTCCCTTACAAAACGTGACACGCGGTTATACTGAGTCTCCCCACGGATCATCCGCTGTTTTGCACAGGTTAAGGTCAGTTCCTTCATGGCACGGGTGATCCCCACATAACAGAGCCTTCTCTCCTCCTCGATATCCGACGGATCACCGGACCAGATGGAAGCATACCCCGGAAAAACACCGTCCTCCATTCCCACGATAAATACATTTGGGAATTCCAGTCCCTTGGCACTGTGAAGGGTCATCAGCAGCACATAATCCTGATCCGGATCAACAGAATCGATATCTGCCACCAGTGCGATCTCCTCCAGAAATGCAGAAAGTGTTGCCGGCTGTCCGGCCTCCTCCATGGCTTCCTGGAAGGATTCTGTCTTGGAGATCAGCTCATCGATATTTTCGATCCTCGCCTGGGCCTCCTCCGTTTTCTCTGCCTCCAGTTCCTTCACATAACCGGTAAGCTCAATGACCTCTTCCAGGGTTTCACGGACTGTATAGGCCTCTGCCTTACTTTTCAGTCCCTGGATAAAGGATACAAAATCATTGATCTTTCCTGCTGCCCTGCCAATGGACGGTACTTCCTCCACCACGCGGAGCGCATCGTAAAAGCTCAGGTTCATCATATCCGCATAGTCCTGGACACGGCCGATGCTGGTGAGTCCGATCCCTCTTTTTGGCACATTTAAGATCCTGCGCACAGCCAGATCATCACTGGCATTGTCAATGGTCTTCAGATAGCTTAACAGATCCTTGATCTCTTTGCGGGCATAAAAATTCACACCGCCGACAATCTTATAAGGAACATTTGCCAGGAGAAATTTCTCCTCAAAGAGACGGGACTGGGCA
Source organism: Blautia sp. MB18-30 (assembly GCF_023669475.1). Taxonomy (NCBI): domain Bacteria; kingdom Bacillati; phylum Bacillota; class Clostridia; order Lachnospirales; family Lachnospiraceae; genus Blautia; species Blautia sp. MB18-30. The sequence continues at coordinate 4,107 of NZ_JAMOYY010000007.1, forward strand.
TTGGTCCGATAAAGTACTGCACAGTCCTTGTACTGGAATTTCCCGTTGCGGCGCCCCTGAATGATCTCTCCTGCAACATACTCCGCTTCCTCAAATCCGTTGTTGAACTGACGGAAATGTACTTTATCTCCCTCTTCGTTCTCTGTCCAGAGGCGTTTTTCCTTACGCTCTGTGTTGTTGACGATCACCTCATTGGCTGCATTGAGGATGTTCTGGGTAGAACGGTAATTCTGTTCCAGGCGCACCACCTTAGCCTCAGGAAAAACCTTCTCAAATCCTAAGATATTCCCGATATTTGCTCCACGAAAACGATAGATGGACTGATCATCATCACCAACCACACAGAGATTCTTGTATTTCTCAGCAAGAAGACTTACAAATTTAAACTGGGCAGTATTGGTATCCTGATACTCATCCACCATAATACATTTGAAACGTTCCTGATAATAGTCCAGGATATCCGGATTATGCTGAAAAAGCTCCACCGTCTTCACGATCAGGTCATCAAAATCCAGCGCATTGTTTCCCCGGAGGATAGACTGATATTCCTTATACATACCGGCAATCTTCCGTGCATCCGGATCGCCGCCTGCATTCAGCTCCATCTCTTCCGGTGTGATCAGTTCATCCTTGGCATGGGAAATCTCAGCAAGAACGCCTCGTTCCTTGTAGATCTTGGTATTGATATCAAACTTCCGGAAGATTTCCTTCATGACTGTTTTCTGGTCGTCGGCATCATAAATGGTAAAATTACTGCCAAAGCCCAGCACCTCAATATGTCTGCGCAGGATCCTCACGCAGGCGGAATGGAAGGTGGAGACCCATACGCTCTCCGCACCCATTCCCGCAATTTTATTCACACGTTCCCGCATCTCACTGGCGGCCTTGTTGGTAAAGGTGATCGCCAGGATATTCCATGGGTTTACACCCTTTTCTTCCATTAAATAGGCGATCCTGTGGGTCAGCACTCTTGTTTTTCCGGAACCGGCTCCTGCGAGGATCAGAAGTGGTCCCTCTGTATGTACGGCAGCTTCCCGCTGCATAGGATTCAATGTGTCCAAAGCATCATGTATACTCATTTTGATCTCCATTTCTTTTTCCATATGAACAGTATCTTTATATACTATCATGACTTTACTTTCCGGTAAACCCACCTCTCTGAAAAAAAGTTTCTTTACAAGTAGTATTTAAAACTATATAATAGGGAGCAGAGGTGATAATGCGATGACAGAAAACGAAAAAGAAATGATGAACAGCATTTTTGCAAAAATTGCTGAGCTTGATTATATAAAACCCGATGAAATTCCCAATATTGCTCTTTACATGGATCAGGTCACAACCTTTATGGAAGATAATCTCGCTTCCACCAAGCGTCATGATGATGACAAGATCCTGACCAAGACCATGATCAACAATTACGCAAAGAACAAGCTCCTTCCCCCGCCGGAAAAAAAGCGGTATTCCCGGGAGCATCTGCTGATGCTGATCTTTATCTACTATTTTAAGAATATCCTCTCCATCAGTGATATCCAGACCCTTCTGGGACCGATCACCGAGAAATACTTCAAGTCCGTTACAGAAAAGGACATGACTTACATCTACCAGGAAGTTTTCAGTATGGAGCAGTCACAGATCCGTTACCTGGAAAAGGATCTTATGCGCCGTTTCAAAAGTGCCGGAGAAATTTTTGAGGACGCCGACCCGGAGGATAAGGAATTCCTTCACCAGTTTTCCTTTATCTGTCTTCTTAGCTTCGACGTATACATGAAAAAAATGATCATCGAAAACATGATCGACCACATGAATTCCTCAAAAGATACGGATTCCTCAAAAAAAGACAAATAATATCCGGAGCTCACATCCGGTCATAAACGTGCGTCGCCGGGCGCACCGAAAAAAAGAGACAGACGCACGATCGCCTGTCTCTTTTTCGTTACAGCATTATCCGTTATCATCACGGTATGGACGTAAGCCTTATTCTGCTTCGCCGCCCTGCTCCCCGTTATCCTTCTTCATACGTGCAAATACCATCTCATAACCATCATTTCCATAGTTCAGGGAACGGTTCACACGGCTGATCGTAGCTGTGGAAGCTCCTGTTTTCTCGGAAATATCAAGGTATGTACGCTTATCAGTAAGCATCTTGGCTACCTCGAAGCGCTGAGATAAAGAAAGCAGCTCATTGATGGTGCACACATCCTCAAAAAATGTATAACACTCTTCCTTGTCCTTCAGGCACAGGATCGCTTCAAAAAGATGATCCACAGCCTCCGTCCTGATTTTTTTGCTCATTGTTACGCTCCTTTAAAATACATAAATTTCGTCTAATACAATACTGATATTTTAACACTCTAAATCGTGATAAGCAAGCCTTTTAGGGAAATTTAATAAACTATTTCTCTTTTTTGTCTTTCTATGGCGGACACATGATTTTCCCATTTCCACTGCCCCGGAAAACATTTGGGATTTGCTTTTTCTGCTGTGATTGGGTATACTTAAAATAATATCCAAAAGAAAAGGAGACTTATCAAATGAATCGTTTTTTCAACATGGACAACAAATTCTTCGTGTTCATGGGACGCGTAGCAGACCTGCTTCTTCTGAATTTTCTGTGCATCCTCTGCTGCATTCCGGTTGTCACCGCAGGCGCCTCCATAACAGCTCTCTACTATGTCACACTGAAGATGGCAAGAGACGAAGAATCTTATATTGCCCGCAGCTTTTTCCGCTCATTCAAACAGAACTTCAAACAGGCGACCATCATCAATATCATCATGCTCCTCACCGCTGCTGTTCTGTTTATCGATCTTCGGATCGCCAGAGCCGGAAGCGGAGCTATGTACAAAGGACTTTTCAGTCTGTTCATTGCATTTGCACTGATCTATGCGATGATCCTTCTGTACATTTATCCGATCCTTTCCAAATTTTTTAATTCCGTCAAGAATACCTTTGTAAATGCATTCCTGATGTCCGTCCGCCATCTTCCGCTGACACTTTTGATGCTTGTGATCTCTGCGTCTCCACTCCTACTGATGTGGCTTTTTGCTTATGTGAGCTACGCACAGTTTACATCCATCCTGATCATGCTTTTTATTCTGATGGGATTTTCCACGCTGGCCTACTGGAAATCAAAGATCTTTGTAAAGATCTTCGATAACTATATACCGAAAGATGAAAACGAAGAAAACGGCGAAGAGAAAAACGAACCGAAAGAGGCATAATGAAGCGCTGGAACGACAAGCCTTATCACTCTCTGGACTATATGCTCCGGGAACGGTACGGCGAAAAGGTCTACCGGGTTGCATTAAACGGCGGCATGTCCTGTCCCAACCGTGACGGCACCCTGGGCAAAAAAGGCTGCATCTTCTGCAGCCAGGGCGGAAGCGGAGATTTTGCAGCAAACGCCGCTCTTTCCATTACAGAGCAGATCAACACACAGATCAAAAGTCTCTCTTCCAAACGCCCGATCCATAAATATATCGCCTATTTTCAGGCATATACAAACACATACGCTCCTGTGGAACACCTGCGTAAGATCTTCACAGAAGCCATCTCCCATCCGGATATCGTGGCACTGTCCATTGGTACCAGACCAGACTGTCTGGGAGATGATGTACTGGAGCTTCTTTATTCCCTGAACCAGATCAAACCGGTGTGGGTGGAGCTGGGACTCCAGACTATCCATGAAGATACCGCCAGATATATACGGCGCGGCTATCCACTGTCCTGTTTTGATACCGCAGTAAAAAATCTCCGCGCAGGCGGCATCGAAGTGATCGTCCACACCATCCTGGGGCTTCCCGGCGAAAGCCGGAAGGATATCCTGGAAACAATGGCTTATCTGAACGCCATGGATATCCAGGGGATCAAGCTGCAGCTTCTTCATGTACTGCGTGGTACAGATCTTGCCGCTGATCATGAATCCGGTCTTTTCCGCACTTATGAACGGGACGAGTATCTGAACCTTGTCATTGACTGTCTGGAACATCTCAGACCGGATATCGTGATCCACCGGGTCACCGGCGACGGACCGAAGGATCTGCTGATCGCACCTTTATGGGCCAGCCGCAAACGAGAAGTTTTAAACCTTCTTCATCACCGGATGAAAGAAAGAGCAAGTTTTCAGGGAAAAGCTCTCGAAGCCTTTTCCCGCAGCCAGTAAAAAGGAGGATTCTTATGGCATCACCTTTTACAACCTATAAGCTTATTATTTTATATATGCTGCAGAATTCCGATGGGGATCTCACAAATTCCCAGATCACCGATTTTATCCTGGACCGGAAATACACCAATTATTTTCAGCTCCAGCAGGCAGTTTCCGAACTTGTGGAGGCAGATCTGGTGGAAATGTCTTCACAGTCCAACCGCAGTTACTATCGACTGACCTCCGAGGGAAAAAACACTCTGAAATATTTTTCCAAAGAACTTTCGTCTGACATCAAGAAAGAAGTGGAAGAATATCTCAATTCCCTCCACCGCAAGATTGAAGAACATCTCCTGACTCCTGCAGATTACTATCCCACCAAAGAGGGTAGCTACTCGGTACGTCTGCGGATCATCGAAAGCGGCGTCAGCATCGTTGATCTCAGCATCAATGTGCCAAATCTTGCTGCTGCACAGTCTGTATGTGAAAGCTGGCCTTATAAATACCAGAATGTTTATGACAAAATAATGGAGGAGCTTCTCTGAGAGGCTCCTCCGTTTTACTTATATTCATTTATTTCGCTTCTTCGTGGATCTTCTTCATATGCTCTTTCAGTTTCTTTTCATATCCCATATCACTGAGCTCGTAAAAATGTTCCCCCTGGATCTCTGATGGCAGATACTGCTGGTTTACATAATGGTTCGGATAATCATGGGCATATTTATATCCGATACCATGACCCAGACTTTCGTGGCCACCATAATGGGCATCCTGCAGATGCACCGGAACGGTTGTCTTCTTCGCCTTCACGCAGCGCATGGCTTCCTGTATGGCATTTACTGCAGAATTGCTCTTGGGTGCACAGGCCATGTATGTAACTGCCTGGGAAAGAATGATCTGGGACTCCGGCATTCCCACACGTTCCACTGCCTGTGCTGCTGCCGTTGCCACGCAGAGGGCCTGGGGATCTGCGTTTCCGATATCTTCGGAAGCAAGGATCATGATCCTTCTTGCGATAAATTTCACATCTTCTCCTGCATAGAGCATTTTTGCCAGATAATAGACTGCCGCATCCGGGTCGGAGCCTCGCATGCTCTTGATAAAGGCAGAAATGATATCATAATGATTGTCCCCGTTCTTATCGTAGCGCACCACCCGCTTCTGGATACACTCAGAAGCCACCTCAAGGGTCAGATGGATCTTACCGTCTGTATCACGAGGTGTGGTGAGGATTCCTAGTTCTATGGCGTTTAAGGCGCTTCTGGCGTCTCCTCCTGCCATATCTGCCAGAAATTCCAAAGCATCCTCCTCGATCACCGCCCCATAGCTTCCCATTCCACGTTCCGGATCGTTAACCGCACGCAGGATCAGTTCCTTTATCTCCGGTATCTCCAGGGACTTCAATTCAAAGATGATCGATCTTGAAAGAAGCGCTCCGTTTACCTCAAAATATGGATTCTCTGTTGTGGCCCCGATAAGAATGATGGTTCCGTCCTCCACAAAGGGAAGAAGGTAATCCTGCTGGCCTTTGTTGAAACGATGGATCTCATCGATGAACAGAATGGTCTTTTTTCCATACATGCCGAGATCGTCCTGTGCCTGCTTTACAACTGCTTCCATATCTTTCTTCCCTGCTACGGTTGCATTGATCTGGGTAAAGCTGGCGCTTGTGGTATTGGCGATGACTTTTGCCAGGGTGGTCTTTCCGGTTCCCGGAGGGCCGTAAAAGATAACAGATGTCAGCTTATCCGCCTTTATGGCACGATACAGCAATTTATCTTTTCCTACGATGTGCTGCTGTCCCACCACCTCATCCAGCGTTCGCGGACGCAGCCTGGATGCAAGAGGTGACTCCTGATCCAGCGTTTTTGACTTTGCGTATTCAAATAAATCCATGGCTTTCACTCCTGTATTTTCTGTAAAAAGCGGATATTCACGATCCGTATTCTTTTCATAGATCTGTATCCGGCAACGATCGTTTCATTTGTTTCCGGCATACGGACAGATTCCTTATTTTTATAATTTTACCTGTTTGCACATAAAAAAGCAATCGTTTCTGCCTTTTCGGCAAATCACAGTTACATCACCAGCAGCTGATCTGCAGTTACCAGGTCATATCCTTCTTCCGTAAGCATATCCGCAATCTCCAGGGCCGCTTCCACGGAGGTAGAAAAGCTGTCATGCATCAGGATAATGGAGCCATCCTTCACTTGTCTTTTTACGATATTTTCCACAGAACGGACATTTTTTGATTTCCAGTCCAGGGTATCCACATCCCAAAATACCGGCAGCATGGTCACACAGAGCTCCAGATCCTTCGGCCAGGCACCGTAGGGCGGGCGAAGATACATGGGATACTCTCCGGTGATCTCGTAGATCTCATTATTCGTCTTTATGATCTGCTGACAGGCCTGATCACCAGGAAGCTTATCAAGCTGCACGTGATCATACGTGTGATTACCGATGAGATGACCGTCTCTCTGCATCTGCATTACGATCTCCTCATTTCCCCGGATATTTTTTCCCATAAGAAAAAATGTGGCATGGATTCCACGCTTCCGCAGGCCATCCAGAAGCAGAGGTGTATATGTTGCATGCGGTCCATCATCAAAGGTAAGAGCCACACGTGGACGATCCTCTTTTTCGCTTCTGTCAGAAGCTGTCTCAGTCACCGGTTCTGCTGCTTTTTGTCCGTACTGCGCCGCCACCAGCCGGAGCATCCCCTCACCGGCGATCATTCTGGTCACCCACATCCGAAATGCACTGTCTGAGATTTTTCCATATCCGCTGAGCAGGATCAATACCATTGCCACTACACAGAAATATTTTTTTCGCTTATCCATATTTCCCGCCGGATCAAATATACTTTTCCACAATATATGAAAAAATCCCCGGGAAAAGACTTTTGGCTTTTCTTTCCCGGGGAATATTCTCTGATATATGTCTTATTTTTTCAGGATCTCAAGTGCACTCTCGATCTCCTCCACGCATTTCTCATAACCAAGGGTACCGTTATCCAGGCACAGATTATATTTCGTCATGTCTGCCCAGTCAACACCCATGAAACGTTTGCAGAAATCTTCTTTGCGTTTGTCATCCTTATGCATAAATTTCTCAATATCCTTTGTAGTTCCGCTGAGTTTCTTACTTGCCTCACGGATACGGAAATCCCAGTCTCCGTAAACAAACACACGAAGAACATTGGAATAATCCTTCAGGATCATATTTGCACAACGTCCGATGATCACACAGGACTCTGTTTCTGCCAGCTGCCGGATCACCTTTGCCTGATAATTAAACAGGTTCTCATCGGATGTAAAATCCTTGCTCTGAGGCGGGATCAGCTCACCCTTGTAGATTCCGGACTTTGCAAAAAATCTCTGCTTTGTGCTGACATTTTCATCTGCCCTTCCAAAAAGCTGCTCATGAATGCCACTCTCCTCGGATGCCATACGGATGATATCCTTATCATAGTAAGAAATCCCTAATTTCTTTGCAAGCTCCTCTCCGATGGTACGTCCACCGCTTCCATACTGTCTTGCAATGGTAATTACGAAATTATCCATGTCTTTCCCCCTACTCTCCAAGATATGCCTTCTGAACGGCCTCGTCATTCAGAAGATCCTCTGCCTTTCCATCCATAGTAATGCTTCCTGTTTCCAGAACGTACGCTCTGTCCGCAATGGAAAGAGCCTTCTTCGCATTCTGCTCAACCAGAAGCACTGTAGTTCCGCTCTCACTTACCTCGCGGATAATGTCAAAAATCTCATTTACAAAAATCGGCGACAGACCCATGGACGGCTCATCCATCAAAATGATCCTTGGTCTGCTCATCAGTGCACGTCCCATGGCAAGCATCTGCTGCTCACCACCGGAAAGTGTTCCGGCACGCTGTCCTTTACGTTCTTCCAGACGCGGAAATCTCTTGTATACACCAGCAAGGCTCTCTGCGATCTCTGCCTTGTCTTTTCTTGTGTAAGCTCCAAGAAGAAGATTCTCATAAACGGACATATCCGCAAATACTCGTCTTCCTTCCGGAACGTGTGCCATTCCCATTTCTACGATCTTATGGGCTGGTGTTCTTGTGAGGTCTTTTCCCTCAAACACAATGCTTCCGGACTTCGGAGAAAGAATTCCGGTAAGTGTCTGAAGTGTGGTTGTCTTTCCGGCACCGTTGGCACCGATCAGCGCAATAACCTCTCCCTGATTTACATGAAAAGAAATTCCCTTCAGGGCCTGGATCACACCATAGTAGACCTGGAGGTCCTTTACTTCCAACATTGCCATTGTCTCGTTCCTCCTTATTCTCCCAGATATGCAGTGATAACCGTCGGGTCTTTCAGCACTGCAGATGTCTCACCCTGGATCAGTACCTGACCGAAGTTCAGAACTGTAAGTTCCTCACAGATACCGCCCACCAGTTTCATGTCGTGCTCGATCAGAAGAACAGTCATATCAAAATGCTCCCGCACAAAACGGATAGTATCCATCAGCTCCTGTGTCTCATTCGGGTTCATACCAGCCGCCGGCTCATCCAGGAGAAGAAGCTTCGGCTCTGTGGCAAGAGCTCTGGCGATCTCCAGCTTACGCTGTTTACCATAAGGCAGGTTACCTGCCAGAGTGTCTGCTTCCTTATCCAGATCAAACACCCTCAGTATCTCCATGGCACGTTCGTTCATCTCTTTTTCTACCTTGTAATACTTCGGCAGCCTTAAGATTCCGGTCAGTGTGGAGTATGGATGGTGATTGTGAAGTCCTACTTTTACATTGTCAAGAACCGGCATATCCTTGAAAAGACGGATATTCTGAAAAGTTCTTGCGATTCCGGCTTTGTTGATCTCGATGGTGCTTTTTCCGGTGATGTCCTGGCCGTCCAGTCTAATGATTCCTTCTGTTGGTTTGTATACACCTGTGAGAAGGTTGAATACCGTTGTCTTACCGGCACCGTTGGGTCCGATCAGTCCATAGAGCTGTCCTTTTTCAATGGTCATGTTAAAGCCGTCAACAGCACGAAGACCGCCGAACTGGATAGACAGGTTATTTACTTCCAGCATTGCCATGATCAGGCCACCTCCTTTTTCGCTTTTTTGCCTTTGAATTTTTCTACCATGCGTGCTCTCCAGTCTCTTGCTGCAGGTGCCCAGTTAAAGAGCATCATGATGATCAGCACGATTGCGTAGATCAGCATACGGTAGTTTGCGAATCCACGGAGAAGCTCAGGCAGTGCATAGAGGATAATTGTTGCAATGATAGATCCTCTGATATTTCCGATTCCTCCAAGTACTACATACACAAGTACCAGAATGGACATATTGTAATCGAATACAGAAACCTTAAGAAGAGAAAGGTTATGTGCATACAGCACACCTGCAACTCCTGCAAGGGCTGCAGAAATGGTAAATGCCAGCAGCTTATATCTGGTGATATTGATTCCTACAGACTCCGCTGCAATACGGTTGTCCCTGGTTGACATAATAGCACGTCCGCTTCTGGAGTTTACAAGGTTCTGTACAATAAACAATGTGAGAAGAAGCAGGATCACGCCGATCAGGAAAAAGTAATTCTTGATATCTTTATAAAGAGTTGCTGTTCCCGAAATACCAAGGGCACCTTTGAGAATCTGCTTTCCGCCGGCTTCCAGATGAAGACCGGCTGCACTTGTTGCAACGTGAAGTCCTTTGTCATCCACGCCAATGTAAAGTACATTGATCAGGTTCTTGATGATCTCACCAAAAGCCAGTGTAACAATAGCCAGGTAGTCACCGCGGAGACGAAGTACCGGAATACCGATGATCACACCGAACAGTGCTGCAACTGCCGCACCTACAAGGATTGCAAGGATAAAGCGAGGAACCTGCGGAATGGAGTCTGCAGCAACCTGTGAAAACAGGGCACTGGAAAAAGCTCCCACGCACATGAAGCCCGCATGTCCAAGGCTCAGCTCACCGGAAAAACCGACTACCAGGTTCAGGGAAACTGATGCAATGGTATAAACACAAAGGGGAACAAGAAGTCCCATAAGAAGTCTGGAAAGATTTCCAGTTGAGGAAAGTGCCTGTACGATCACAAAAAGCACAATGACAATTCCATAGTTGATCATGTTATTTTTTGTTGTTTTGTTTTTCATATTCTTCATATCGGCCACCTTACACTTTCTCCTGGATGTTCTTGCCGAACAGTCCGGTAGGTTTTACAAGAAGCACGACGATCAGGACTGCAAATACGATCGCATCTGCAACCTGGGAAGAAATATAAGCTTTTCCGAAGATCTCGATGATTCCCAGAAGGATGCCGCCGACCATAGCTCCCGGAATCGAACCGATTCCACCGAATACAGCAGCTACGAAAGCTTTGATACCAGGCATGGCTCCTGTGTACGGAGTCAGTGTCGGATAAGTCTGACAGAGCAGAAGGCCTGCGATCGCTGCAAGTCCGGAACCGATGGCAAATGTGAGGGAAATTGTCGCATTGACGTTAACTCCCATCAGCTGTGCCGCATCTCTGTCCTCGGAAACCGCCTGCATGGCACGGCCAGGTTTTGTCTTTTTTACAAAGAGGGAAAGTCCCACCATGATGATGATACATGCAAGGATGGTTACGATGGTGATTCCCTTGATGGTAAGCTCACCGTCAAACAGTGTGATGGACGGAACTTTGATAACAGCTACGAAACTCTTGGCATCTGCGCCGAAGATCAGAAGTGCCAGGTTCTGAAGCAGATAACTGACACCGATAGCCGTGATAAGAACGGCCAGGTTTGAGGAAGCTTTTCTAAGTGGACTGTAAGCTACCTTCTCAATGACAACACCAAGCAGTGTACAGATCACAACGGAAAGGATCACAGCAAGGATCGGTGACATGCCGCCTCTTGTGATACAGGTAAGGATGATATAAGCTCCCACCATGATAACATCTCCGTGTGCGAAGTTCAGCATCTTGGCAATACCATAAACCATGGTATATCCAAGTGCGATGATCGCATAGATACTGCCAAGACTGATGCCGTCTTTTAAATAAGATATAAAACTCATAACGCACCTCTTTTAATTGTTTATTGATAAGGGAAAAAGGGGACGGTTCCCACTAAAGGTGACCGTCCCCTGACCCCTAACGTTAACAGAAATTCCTTATTTCATCTCTACATAAGCACCGTCTTTGATCTCGAATGCTTTCGGCTCTTTATCACACTCGCCATCCTCGGTCCATTTTGCTTTTCCGGTAAGTCCGTCAAGCTCGATGTTTGCCATGGATGCGCTCATTGCTGCACTGATGTCTGCATTTTCCATATCTGGTGTAATCTTTGCATCGTCAGCTGCAAGCTGCATTGCGTAAAGTACATCATATGTATCTGCCGCAAACTGGTTCGGGATCTCACCGTTGTGAGCATCGCCGTATGCTTTTACGAAGTTCTGGCTCTTCTCATCTGTAGCTGTTGCGGAGAATGGTGTCAGAAGCATAACACCCTCTGCAAGGGATTTATCGAAGTTCTCTACATTGAGGATACCATCCATGCCATCTACACCAAAGAATTTAATGTCAAGTCCTGCCTCAGATGCCTGCTGAAGGATCAGCGCATTGTCGGAATAGTAGTTCGGAAGGAAAAGAAGCTCAGCGCCGCTCTTCTTGATCTTTGCAAGCTGTACAGAATAGTCTGTGTTGCTGTCTGTTGTGTAAGCCTCATCTGCAACTACTTCAAGTCCGTCATCAGCAGCTGCTGCAACGAATGCGTCATGTACACCGGAGTTGTAGTCAGCAGCGGAATCATAAAGTACTGCTACTTTCGTTGCAAGTTTGTGCTCGGAAATGTACTGAGCAGATTTGGTTCCCTGTGCCGGGTCTGTGAAGCACATACGGAACTCGTTTGTTCCTGCTGTGATACAGTCAAGTGCTGTTGCGGATGGTGTGAAGAGGAATGTATCCTCAGCTGCCTCAGCTCCTACTGCGATACAGGAACCGGATGTTACAGTTCCACAGAGCATCTGCATTCCTTTATCGATCAGGTCATTGTATGCGTTAACAGCCTTCTCAGGATCTCCCTGGTCATCACCTGCGTCAAGAATCTCTACTTTATATCCGTTGAATCCACCGTTCTCGTTGATCTCATCTGCAGCGATCTTTGCTGCGTTGTATACGTTGGTACCGTACTGTGCGTAATCACCTGTCATCGGTCCGATCACACCGATCTTAAATGTCTCATCCTCTGCCGCAAAAACGGATGCAGGCATCATCATAGCTGCTGTCATCGCTGCTGCTGATGCAACGCCGATTACTTTCTTCCAATTCTTCATAATAATCTCTCCTCCTGCGCTTTGTCGCGTTACTAATGTTTAATGGTAAAATTATAGCATCGCATATTTTTTATTTCAAGGGCAAATTTAGTTATCTGTTGTTTTTCGTCTGATTGCACAACACGGACACTTGTCCGCTGTACAGCTTGTGTCGTTTTTCGGCAAATTGTCTGAATTTTTTTACAAAAAAATCCAGGGAAAAATTCCCTGGACTCCTTCGTCTCTTAATACTTTACTTATGCGATTGCTTTCTTAGCGATCTCAGCAAGAGCTGTGAAGCCTGCTGCATCGTTAACAGCCATCTCTGCAAGCATCTTTCTGTTGATGTCGATGTTTGCAACCTTAAGGCCGTGCATCATTTTGCTGTAGGAAAGTCCGTTCATTCTTGCTGCTGCGTTGATACGAGCAATCCAGAGCTGTCTGAACTGACGTTTCTTCTGTTTTCTTCCTGCATAGGAGCTTGTAAGAGCTCTCATTACAGACTGTTTTGCTACTCTATACTGTTTGGAACGGGCTCCTCTGTAGCCTTTTGCCAGTTTTAATGTACGGTTATGTCTTTTCTTTGCGTTTAATCCGCCTTTAATTCTTGCCATTTCTTAATTCTCCTCCTGTTCGTCTTCTCTATCTTATAAATATGGTAATACTTTCTTCATGCTCTTTACATTAGTAGAATCAACAACAGTAGATTTTCTCAGATTTCTCTTTCTCTTCTGAGATTTCTTTGTAAGGATATGGCTCTTGTAGGCTTTATTTCTTACTAATTTTCCTGTACCTGTTTTTTTAAAGCGCTTTGCTGCTGCTCTGCAAGTTTTAATTTTTGGCATTATGAATTCCTCCTTGATTTGGTACTTCTAAATTTTATATAGCATCCCGTTCTGCCCGGCTGTTGCCGTGAAGACTGAGATATCTACCGTTTCTCAGTCAGAAACATAGTCATGCTTCTGCCTTCTACCTTCGGAGCCTTCTCTACAGTCGCTATATCGGACAGAAGATCTGCGAAGTCATCAAGCACATGCCTACTGCTGGACATATGTGCCATCTCTCTTCCGCGGAAACGAAGTGTAACCTTAACTCTGTCGCCCTTGCTAAGGAACTTTCTTGCTGCATTTACCTTCGTCTTCAAATCATTCGTATCAATGTTCGGGGAAAGACGCACTTCTTTGACATCGATGGTTTTCTGCTTTTTTCTGGCCTCTTTTTCTTTTCTTGCAAGCTCGTAACGGTATTTACCGTAATCGATGATCTTGCATACCGGCGGTTTCGCCTGTGGGGCAATCTTTACAAGGTCAAGTCCTGCCTCCTGCGCTTTCGCCATCGCTTCTCTGGCGGACACGATTCCAAGCTGAGCTCCGTCCGGACCAATCAAGCGTACCTCTCTGTCTCTGATCTGTTCGTTAATCATTAAACCGCTAATTGTTGTACACCTCCATGAACATGATAGAATTATTTTTTTCTTTCTCATTAATGTAGCTTAAGCCGCACAAAAAAAGCGCAGACAGATGTCCACACTTCAAATAATTACACCTGCGCACTGATGGTTGGTCCGTTCGCAGTACTGTGCAATATTGACCTGAGTCGCTTATCTTCAGCGCTGAGGTGAGAGTGAACTCTGCTTTCTTTTCGCTACGTACTTTAAGAGGATACCATGGTGTCTGCTATTTGTCAACTGTTTTTTATATTATTATGTATTTATTTTTTGAGTATAAATTTTTCTTCTTCCGGACATACTATGCAACATCGGAATCTGTCAAGCCTTACCGCAGTGCTGACGATCAGAAAGGATGCGCATTCCGGCAGGCTGACGGTTTCCGGTAAAATCATAATTATCAGGAGGACACTTTTATGACAAGTCTTAAATGCTCCGCACACAACTGCTGCTATAACAAAAATTCTCTCTGCTCCAGGGGATCCATCAGTGTCGAAGGTGCAGATGCTCGTTATGCGGACGACACCGCCTGTGAAAGCTTCCGTGACCAGGAAGAGTGTGCTGTAAAAAATTCCGCAGATCCCTGCTGTGGGTGTGAGACCATTAACATCGACTGCAAAGCACACAACTGCACCTACAATGAGCACTGCAAATGCACCGCAGCTTCCATCAATGTATCCGGTGACAATGCACATCGCTGCTGTGATACAAAATGTGATACTTTCAGCTGCGAATGCTGATATCCTGAACAGAAATCCTGTTTCCATACAGAGCTGACATTTCTGTTTCTTTTGATCAGAAAGTCAAAAAGATCCGGCAGCGTTCCAGATGGAGTCTCTGCCGGATCTTATCATCTTCATTTATTATCTGTTCTTAAGAAAATCCGGGATCTGGATGTCCTTTTTCTGAACAGTGCTTGTAGGAGCCTTTGTTCCAAACTGTGTGGAATTCATAGTCGGCAGGCTGAAGCTTGGCATGTTAAGGTTCATACCGCCTGGCTGTGACTGGCTTGTTTTTTTGGTGTTTCCGAATACAGAATTGGAAGCTCTGTTTCCAAATGGTGTGTTCTGAAGGTTATTGTCTGTAAGACCTGTAGCAATAACTGTAATTCTCGCATAATCTGCAACAGAATCATCATACATAGCACCAAAGATGATGTTTGCATCCTCACCTGTAAGCTCCTGTACATAGCTTGCAGCATCGTTGGCATCCATAAGAGAAATATCTCCGGAAATGTTGATGATCACATGAGTAGCGCCCTTGATGGTTGTCTCAAGAAGCGGAGAAGATACCGCCTGCTGTACAGCTTCCATAGCCTTGTCATCACCTCTTGCCTCACCGATACCGATATGAGCGATTCCCTTGTCTGTCATGACTGTCTGCACATCTGCAAAGTCAAGGTTGATCAGAGCCGGCAGATTGATCAGGTCTGTAATACCCTGTACTGCCTGCTGAAGAACCTCATCAGCCTTACGCAGTGCTTCCGGCATGGTTGTTCTTCTGTCAACGATTTCAAGTAATTTGTCATTTGGGATGACAATCAATGTGTCAACTGCTTTCTTCAGATTTTCGATTCCCGCAAGTGCATTGTTCATACGGGTCTTTGCTTCAAAACGGAAAGGCTTGGTAACAACACCGACAGTCAGGATACCCATCTCTTTTGCCGCACCGGCGATCACAGGAGCAGCTCCGGTTCCGGTTCCGCCTCCCATACCACAGGTAACGAAAACCATGTCCGCTCCCTCGATGATCTTCTTAACTTCCTCAATGCTCTCCTCAGCTGCCTTCTGTCCAACCTCCGGCTGTGCACCGGCGCCGAGACCTTTCGTAATTTTCTCACCAATCTGAAGTACAGTCGGAGCTTTACACAGTGTCAGAGCCTGTTTATCGGTATTAACACCTACAAACTCAACTCCGCCAATGGCCTCTTCCACCATTCTGTTTACCGCATTATTACCTGCGCCGCCTACTCCAATTACAATAATTTTCGCAGAAGACTCAGCCTCATTCGTCATTATCTCTAACAATGTACTTCCTCCTTTATTTCTACCTGATATCCGATTCAGTGTAATAATCTATTCCAAGCTACATATACACATAGTTATATCATATATTTTTTTCGGTAATTAATCAACCATTAATTTTGTTTTTTTATACTTTTTTCACTAAATTTCGGCACTGTTTCTATTAACCGAAACATTTACAAAACAATCTCTGGCAAAATGTCCAAATACTGGTACTATATATTAAGAAAGCTTTTTTATCTTTACTCATAATCGGACTCATCACTGTAATCGCTGTACGAATTTTCATCATAATCCTCAGCTCCTTCTTCCTGATCACTGCTGTAATCAGCCTCTTCCTCGGTGCTGTCCGTACTGCTGTCTGAAGAGTCTTCTTCATTTTCTGTATCTCCGGTATCCGTACTCTGAGCATCTGGATCTTCGGAGTCTGTTCCGTCTCCGGAGCTTTCTGCCGAAGCCTGATAATCCTCCAGAGTGCCTACGTAATTGCCATCACGGTCATATTCACTGACTCCGTCATAGCCTCCGTCTTCCCGGTAACCGCCCTTCCAGTTTCCTTTTTCTGCCATGGTTTCTTCTGTGGGGGCTTCGCCTACATAGGTCATGTTGGCATCGTACTCACCACTGCCTGTGTAATCTCCCTCTTCATCATAGCCACCTACCCAGTTTTCCTGCGCATACTCCAGATCCGTCTGCGGTTTCGGTCCTACATAGTTGCCATTTTCGTCGTATTCGCCTTCTCCGGTGTAATTTCCTTCCTCATCATAGCCTCCGGTCCAGTTTTCTGCGGAAGTCTGGCTCTCATCCTGTTCCTGCTCCAGGGTAATGTTCTTGGAATTATCATTTACATTTTCTGCATGGAGAATTCCTTTTTTTTCGGAAATCATCGGAAGGATAGCCAGAACTCTGGTCATTTTGTCTTCCAGATATTCATCCTTTCCAAGTTTAACTGTGATATCCCCGTAAACAAGACTGATCTGTCCGTCGTCTTCAAATTCAATGTGATCCGGAACCTTATCATTTTTTGCAAAAATAGTAGAAAGAGCAACTGCCGTGTTCATCACCGTTTCATCCTTGATGGGGAGTTTCTCGTTCTGGATCACTTTTTTGACTTTGATCCCGTCAAAAAACGGAATTTTTTCGTTACGTTCCGTGGATCCTTCCACAAAAATACCGTTTCTGTCAAAATAAATATAACTGTCCAGATAAGGGATACAGCCAACGATATCCTTCTCCTTCACACTGACACAGATGGTGTGCCGGTTCAGCCTTGTTACGGTATAGCCTTCTATAAAGGGAACATCCTTTGTGTTCTGCTTAGTATAAAGAAGCGGTGCAAGAACAGAATTGGATGCCAGCGGCCCCCTAAGCACCATCTTCCTGATCTGTTTTTCAGAATAATGGTTGCTGCCCATCACCTGCACTTCATCTACCTGATAATACGTAAAAAAGAAAATAATTCCTGCCAGCAGCAGGACAAGAAGTCCGCCAACTGCTTTCAGTGGCTTTTTTTTTGATGTTTTCATAAAGTTCCTCTGTCCTTTATCAGCAGACCGCCCAGTGCGGTCAGATCCTCACAGATATGTTCATAGCCTCTTTCTATGAAACAACAGCCCCGGATCCTGGCAATCCCCTGCGCGGCAAGTGCTGCGATCACAAGTGCCGCACCTCCGCGAAGTTCCTCTGCTTCCACAGTACAACCGTTCAGGGGCTGCCCTCCGTATATCACGGCAACTCCATCCCGGATCTGGATCTGTGCTCCCATTTTACAGAGCCATGAAGCTGTTTTATATCTGTCTTCAAAAATCTTCTCGCGGATCCTGCTCACTCCCGGGATCGTGGCCAGTACCGCCATCGCAGGAGACTGCAGGTCTGTAGGAAATCCCGGATAAACTTCTGTTTCCAGAAGCTCCAGGGGAAAACCTGTATTTTTTCCGTTGACTATTAGTTTACCACCTACCCTGCGGCATTGTCCACCCATTTTCCGATATACGTCCAGGATTCCATCCATTTCCTCCAGAGGCGGATTTTCCAGGATGATCTCTCCTCTGGTTGCCGCCGCTGCCATGAGATAGGTTCCGGCGACAATACGGTCTGGTGGAATGCAGCCATCGCCAGCTTCAAGCTTCTCCACCCCTTCAATACAGATACAGCCATTTTCACGAATCCGGATCTTTGCACCCATTCCGGTAAGATAATGGCAAAGCCAATAAATTTCCGGTTCACAGGCGCAGCCGTTAAGGACTGTTTTCCCCTCTGCAAGGACCGCTGCCAGAATGCCCTGTTCTGTAGCGCCTACACTTCTTTTTTGAAAAAACATCTCTGCACCTCGGAGTTTTCCACAGGATGCCCGGATCGTCCCGCCGTTTTCCACCACAGCTGCACCAAGGCGGCGCAAAACCTGGATATGAAGATCCACCGGCCGCTTCCCGATCACACAGCCGCCGGGATATCCTGTCTGTGCCTTTTTGCTCCGCCCCAGCATTGCTCCCATTAAGATCACGGAAGAACGCATTTTTCCGGAATAATACTCCGGTATCATGGTGCCGTCCGCATGGCTGCAGTCCAGATAAAGATCTTGACCTTCCCACCAGGTTTCTGCCCCCAGATATTTCAGGATCTTTTCCATCAAATACACATCACTGATTCTCGGGCATCCCCGCAGTACACTGGTCCCGGTGCTTAAAAGTGCTGCTGCCATAACCGGAAGTGCCGCATTTTTTGACCCCTGGATCCGGACGCTTCCATGCAGCGGTCTGCCTCCGGTCACGATGATCTCATCGATCTCATTCAAGTATTCCACTCCTAAAAGGGCCTCTTACTTGTTATTCTATGTGATCCTTCCATGTCTGTGACTGCTGACACTTAAGGCCAGCCCCATTTCCCCCAGAAGAAAAACAACAGAAGTTCCGCCATAGCTTACAAAGGGCAGAGTGATCCCGGTGTTGGGAATCGTATTCGTTACTACTGCAACATTCAGGACTACCTGGATCGCCATATGTGCCATGATCCCGGCGCACAGCAGCGTTCCCTGCAGATCCCGGCAGTTTAATGCCAGAATACAAAGCCTCCAGATCAGAATACCAAACAGAAAAAGTGTCAGAAAGGCTCCCAGTATCCCCGTTTCCTCACACACAATAGAAAATATCATATCATTCTGGGCTTCCGGGACAAATCCCAGCTTCTGCAGACTGTTTCCGAACCCCTTGCCGAAGATTCCTCCGCTTCCGATCGCATACAGGCCCTGTATAGTCTGAAATCCTTTTTCATATTTTTCCGGATCCCGCCAGATTGCCAGGCGTTCCAGACGATAACTCTCCGCGGCAAGAAAAACCGCAATAAATCCTATCCCCGCACCTCCAAGCGCGAGAAACTGCAGATACCTGGGATTGGCCACAAAGATCAGCAGCACACCGATCCCCAGAATGATCACCGCTGTGCTTAAGTTATTGGAGCCCACCAGACCTGCTACCGGAAGCAAAGTCATCATAGTCCTGCAGATAAACCAGAATCCGGTTGTTTTGCTTTTTGTATTGCTGATCTGCCACACCAGAAACAATATCACTGCCACCTTGGAAAACTCCGACGGCTGAAAGGAAAGCGGCCCCAGGTTCAACCACCTCTTCGATCCATTGATCTCCTGTCCGAAAAGCAGGACTGCAGCAGACAGAAAAAGCGAAAAAATATAGGCAGCCGGCGCCAGCTTTACAGACAGCCGGTAATCTACCCGTGATGCCAGATACATAACAAGCAGCCCCAGTGCCGTGGCAAAGAGCTGCTTCTTAAAATAATAGGCAGAGTCGTGGAAACGTACTCTGCCATTATATTCACTTGCCGAAAAAAGCGCCCCGAGTCCCAATACCACCAGAATCAGAACCAGTACCCAGAGAACGGTATCTGTCTTTCCGGTCTGTTTCTGTCCTGCCTTCATGCATGGCCTCCACAGTGGTCTTTATTTCAGCTTATGTATGTATTTTTCGGATTATTACAGTGCTTTCACGTATTCCTTGAACATGTCACCGCGCTGCTCATAATTATCAAACTGTCCCCAGCTCGCACATGCCGGTGAAAGCAGAACTGCATCTCCGGGATTGGCTTTTTCCGCACAGACCCGGACAGCTTCCTTCAGATCCTCGCAGAGGATGATATCTGTAAATCCAAGACGTTCTGCTGCTGCTTTGATCTTCTCTTTCGTCTGACCGATGAGAACAAGATAACGGACTTTTCCGTCGAAGGATTCTATCCACTCATCATAGCTGGATTCCTTGTCATAGCCACCGCCGATCAGAAGAGTCGGACGGTTCATTGCCTGAATCCCCTTGATGGCCGCATCCGGATTGGTTCCCTTGGAATCGTTGTAATATGCAACACCGTTTTTCTCTGTCACATACTCGATCCTGTGTGGAACTGCCACAAACTCACAGACACTCTTGCGGATACTCTCCACAGAAACACCCGCATAATATGCCATGGCGGCTGCTGCCATTACATTCTCGTGATTATGACGTCCCAGGATCTTAAGCTCTTCGGTTTTTACGATCGGGATCTCTTCTTTTTCTGTTTTGAGCATGATCTGATCTCCGTCCAGATAGATTCCCTGATCCAGTTTGCGAAGACTTGAGAAATATACCACCTTCGGAACGATATTTTCACCGAATTTACGAAGGACTTCATCCTCGTAATTCAGAACACATACATCTTCCGGTCCCTGATTTTTGGTGATCAGCTCTTTTACACGGATGTATTCCTCCATGGTATGATGACGGTTCAGATGGTCCTCTGTGATGTTGAGGATCGCACTTACCTTCGGGCGGAACTGGTCAATAGTCTCCAGCTGAAAGCTGCTGATCTCCGCAACAGTTACGGAATCCTCCCTCATCTCCAATGATTTAGATGTATATGCAGTTCCGATATTTCCTACAACAAATACAGATTCACGGGCATCTCCCATGATCTTTCCGAGAAGTGCTGTTGTTGTTGTCTTACCGTTGGTTCCTGTGATCGCAAGAACCTCTCCCTTGCCTGTACGATAGGCAAGCTCCACCTCGCTCCATACCGGAAGGCCCTTTTCATAGAAGCTCTTTACCAGCGGCAGGTCTGTGGGAACTCCCGGACTTAGCACTACAAGATCAAGACTGTCCAGCGCTCTCTCCGGAAAATCTCCGGCCCAG
Source organism: Blautia sp. MB18-30 (assembly GCF_023669475.1). NCBI lineage: Bacteria > Bacillati > Bacillota > Clostridia > Lachnospirales > Lachnospiraceae > Blautia > Blautia sp. MB18-30. The sequence goes on from NZ_JAMOYY010000007.1 coordinate 25,160, forward strand.
ATCTCCGGGGTGTATTTTCCGTTTGTTTTATGTAATACTGCCTCTTTATCAAGATCTGCGTTTCCGTCATAGATCACCGGCTGTGCTCCTGCACTTCCAAGCAGATCAGCTGCTCCAATGCCGCTTTTTCCGGCTCCGAAAACGAGAACTTTTTTTCCTTTTAAATCCATTTTTCTGTTCCTCCTTATAATGCCAGGAGAGCGATCAGGCACATAATAGCAGTTACAACAGAGAACACTGCAACAACTCGTGTCTCGGACCACCCACAAAGCTCAAAATGATGGTGGATAGGCGCCATCTTGAAGATTCTTTTTCCGTGTGTTGCCTTGAAATAGGATACCTGGAGCATAACAGACAATACCTCCACAAGGTAGATCAGTCCGACCAGGATGATAAACAGCGGCATCTGCATGGCATAAGCCACACCAGCCACAAAGCCACCCAATGCCAGAGAACCGGTGTCTCCCATAAATACCTTGGCAGGATATACATTAAACAGAAGAAATCCCATCAGACTGCCCACAACTGCACAGGTGATCGGTTCCACACCACTGTTCATTCCAAGGGAAACCACCGTAAAGAATACTGCCACGATCAGGGTAACACTGGAAGCCAGTCCGTCAAGTCCATCCGTAAAATTGACTCCGTTTACTGTACCGATCACCGCAAAGAACAGTACCGGAACCGCAAACCATCCCAGGTTCAGATAATGTCCGCTCCAAAACGGGATCTTCATAGTCAGGGATACGTTGGAATAATTTACAAGATAAAAAGCAAATACAGCTGTCACAACGATCTGCAGTGCCATTTTCTGCCATGGCAGAAGTCCGTCAGAACGCTTCAGAACTACCTTCAGATAATCATCCAGAAATCCGATCAGTCCAAATCCCAGTGTCAGGAAAAGTACCGGGATGATCATCGGATAATCTCTGATATAAAACAGTGATGTTACAGTTGTTGCAATGAGAAAGATCACTCCACCCATAGTAGGGGTACCGTTCTTTTTCAGGTGGGACTGCACACCCAGCTCTCTCTCTGTCTGTCCCATTTTAAGTCTTCTTAGAAAAGGGATAACAATCGGTCCTAATACAAGGCTGATCGCAAATGAGATCAGCACAGGGATCACAACATGAAACTCCATCCTCACACCTCTAATTCTTTCGTTTTTTTATACTTCTTCAACAGTATAAGGCTTTTATCCTCATTAATCAACCCCATCTGCCCGGTTTTCCCCGGATGGAGTTTCCGTAACTGTCCTCTCGATCCCAAGATAGGGAAGTACATTTTCAAAAATACTGCGTACCACCGGTGCGGCAATAATCCCACCATAATACATACCCTGAGGTACATAGATGATACAAAGAGCCAGGACCTTCGGATCCTCTGCCGGGGCAAACCCCAGGAATGAAGAAATATATCTGCCGGAGCCTCTGGGCAGTGTCTGAGAGGTAGCTGTTTTTCCCCCAATGGAAAACCCCTGGATCCCGGCATTTTTTCCGGAGCCTTCTGAAACTACAGTTTCCAGGATTGTACGTACTGTACGGGAAGTCTCACCGGACACGATCCCTCTTTCCACCGGATATTCCAGTGTCCGCACCTTTGTTCCGTCCGCACTTTCCACGCTGATCCCAAAATGAGGTGTGATCCGGTTTCCGCCATTGATGATCCCACTGACGGTTGTTGCAAGCTGGATCGGTGTGATCTGAAACGACTGGCCAAAGGATACCGTGGCAAGCTCCACCTCTCCCATATTTTTGGGGTTATGCATGATCGTTCCTGCCTCTCCCGGAAGATCTATCCCTGTTTTTTTCAAAAGTCCGAACTGTTTAAAATATTTGTAATAACGGTCTGCTCCAAGCCGCAGGCCCACCTCAATAAATACCGGGTTGCAGGAGTTCTGGGCACCTTCTACAAAACTCTGCGCACCATGTCCTGTTCTCTTTGCACAGTGGATCCGCCGGTCCTCCACCACCTTATAGCCCGGACAGAAAAAGCGATCCTCTGTTGACACCACTCCTTCCTCCAGCCCTGCTGCCATAGTGATGATCTTAAAAGTCGAGCCAGGTTCATAGGTATCATTCAGGCAGGGGTTTCTCCACATCCGGTTCAGAAGATCCTGCTTCTTTTCTCCCTCTGCTGCTGTTTCTTCTGTATTCAGAGTAAACGGATCGTTCAGATCAAATTCAGGCACATTGACACAGGCATAGATTTCTCCGTTCTGAGGGTTCATAAGCAGTATGGAAACTCTCTCCGCCTGTTTTTCTTCCATGACTTTACCTGCTGCCTGCTGCACATATTCCTGGATATTAACATCCAGACTGGTACGCAGAGTATTTCCTGGCACCGGTTCCTTCCTCCGTTCTCCGGTTCCGTCGATCTCCACACCACGTGCATCCGTAACTGTGAGGATCTTTCCAGGCTCTCCTTTCAGGATCTCATCGTATTTCACTTCAAGACCAATGATCCCCTGATTATCACCTCCGGTAAATCCCAGTACTTTTGAAGCGAGAGATCCATAAGGATAATATCTCCGATAATCCTCATCTATCTTCACTCCCTCAAGGTCATATTCCCGGATCCTGTCTCCAATGCTTTTTTCCACGTTTGTCTGTATTCTTTCAATAGAAGAAATTTTTTCAACTTTTTTTCGGATTTCCTCTTCTTTTACAGACAATGCTCCGGACAGTACACGGATCACTTTTTCAGGATCTTTGATCTGGCTGTGTATCACCGATACTGTGCAGACTGTCCGGTTATCTGCCAGAATATTTCCCCTGATGTCCAGGATCTTTCCCCTGGCCGCTTTTATGTCACGTTCCCGCTCATGAAGATCCTCCGCCTTTTTTGAATAATATTCTGCCCGGACGTTCATAAGATACCAGAGTCTTCCCACAAGTCCCAGAAGAAGCATTATGCAGATCAGAAAAACCACCCATATTTTTTTCCTGTGATAAACCATGGTCCGGATCATAAAAAAATCCCTCTCAGAGGTCGTCACTGTAATATATGACGTTCCTCTGAGAGGGTATTCTTTTTATCTATTCCAGACCGGCCTCCTCGTTGGTAAGACCCTCGCTCTGCATATCGTTATTATCTTCGGTATCACTGTCCTCCGACTCATCTTCCGGCGGACTTGGTACATTCTCATCGGAAATTGCCTCCTTCTGCCCGTCCGCGCCGGTTCCTGTTGCAGAATCGCTGATTCCCTTAAAAAGTTCCCACAGCTCTGTAGTCGGAACTTCTCCATCCTCTGCCTCATCCGGCTGTACATTCAGATACGGAAGTGCTTCGGAAAGGATTCCCTGTGCAATGTACTGTGCGTACGTACTGCTTGCCTGATCATCTACCTTCGGCTCATCCACAACTACATAGATCACAAGCGCCGGATCATCTACCGGTGCAAATCCGATAAAAGATACCAGATACTTACCATTGCCTCGCGGAAGCTTCTCGGCAGTACCGGTTTTACCACCGGAGCTGTAGCCCTGCACCTTGGAGGTACGGCTGGTACCATGGTCTACGCTGGCAGCCATGTAAGAGCGGATATCTGCAGATATCTTCTCGGAAATCGTCTGCTTCATCAGTGTCGGAGAGATCGTTTTTACGATTCCGCCGCTGCTGTCCTTGATCTTCGTCACCAGATGAGGCTGATAGTAGTATCCTCCATTGATCACAGAACACATTGCATTGATCTCCTGTATCATGGTCAATGTATAGCCCTGTCCGAAAGCAGAGCATGCAAGCTCCGTTTCTCCCATGGTATCGCTGGTATGGATCACACCGCTTCCCTCATTGGGAAGATCGATACCGGTTCTTGTTCCGAAATTGAAAACGCTCTGTGTCTTAAGAAAATTATCTTTTCCCATCTTTGCTGCGATCTGCATCATACCATCGTTACAGGAATTGGCAATGACATCGGAAAGAGCTTCTGTCCCGTGAGCATCCGGCCATACCGCACATTTGATAAAAGTAGTCGCACCTTCCGCTCCAAAAGACTGTCCGCCGTCACAGACAAAATTATCGCTCTCGGAAATCGCTCCCATTTCAAGTGCGGAGCCCATAACGATAGGCTTTACAACCGATCCCGGCTCGTAGGCATCTGTCACGCAGAAATTACTCCACATTCCGTTCAGCGCTTCCACGGTTTCCTCATCGTTCATGGCAGCGATCTCACTCTGGGAATACACATTTGAAAGATCTCTCGGGTTATTCAGGTCATAACGGTCACCGCCGTCCATTGCCAGGATCTCTCCTGTTTTCGGATCCTCGATGATCACGCCTACATTTTTGGCTCCCATCTTTTCTTCAAAGGTATTTACGTATTTTTCCACGATCTGCTGAAGTCCCAGATCCAGCGAGGTCTCAATGCTTTTGCCATCCGTCGGTTCGATGATCGTCTGTTCTACGTCGGAATTGTTGTTGATGTATCCGTACTGTCTTCCATCCACGCCGGTAAGTGTCGCATTGTAATATCCTTCCAGTCCGGCATCCGCCACATCTCTGGAAAGTGTAAATCCAACGGTATCACAGGCAGTCTCATTAAACGGATAAGATCTGAGATAATCTTCCTCAAACCATACACCTGTGATCCTGGAACGTTCTTTCAGCTGCGTGGCAGTCAGTTCACTGTCGTCTCCCGGATCTTCGTATTTTTCGAAGGCTTTTTTGTCGTCCATGGAGATCTGTTTCTTTACGATCTGATACTGACTTTTTTTTGTACTGCTGTCGGTGAGAAGCTTCCGCATCTCATCTTCATCCAATCCCAGGACTTCCACAAGAGCCTTTATGGTAGGCTCCACGGAATCCTGATCCTTATTGACCTCCAGACAGTCAAGGACCACATTATAGACCTTGTTGCTGGTTGCCAGGATATTCCCGTTCCGGTCATAGATATCGCCTCTTTTTGCCGGAAGTGTCTGATTTTCATATTTCTGCTGAGCCTGACTCAGCACCTGCTTTCGATATTTGCTTCCGCTGGTGGCATTGATATAGGTAATTCTTGCCACCAAACCGACTAAAGCCAGCAACACTAAGGAAAATAGTACTGCCAGCTTTTTCTTCATACTGTAATTTATTTTTTTTACCGGCCTGCGCCTTCTTGTACTCAATCGATCACCTGCTTAAAAACTGTACTTCTGTTACTTGTGTGTGTCCACATCCTGATACTGTCTCACATAACTGTTTCCTTCCGTGGTATAGGTCTGTATCTGATCCTCCGAAGGATATTTCATTCCAAGCTCGCCGATAGCTTTTTTCTTGATCTCGCTGATATCCACTGCAGAAGTGACCTGACTGTAATATGCATCGTTATCTTCTTTCAGCTGTGCAAGCTCAGATTCCAGATTTGCAACATTTTTCATACTCGCCGTGATTTCGGATTTTACCTGAAGATAATTGATACAGGTAAAAAGTACCGCGATGGAAACTGCCGTAAGAAACAGAACGAACCCCTTGTTCATGGCCATTGCCTTTTCCCGGTTCCGCTGTGCCTGTCTGCTTACCACCTGTTTTGCCGGTGTCACAGGTACTGCGGATTTCTGTTTTCTTTTCTGAGCCAGCCGTCGCCTTTCCTGTATCTCGGGCAGATCAGTCCTCTGAGGAACTTCCTGCAGCCGTTTTACCGCATTTCCCTGAACATACATTTCTCTGCTGTTCCTGACGGTATTTCGATTTCTTCTGGCTGTAGTCCCTCTTCCTGTCTTCGCCATTTGCCTACCTTCCATCTCTCAACTACATTTTCCGTTCAAAAATACGAAGCTTCGCACTTTTGGACCTCGGATTCTCTTCCATTTCCTCTTTTCCCGGTAAGATCGGTTTCCTTGTGATCACCTTACCCTTGGATTTCTTTCCGCATACGCAGACCGGAAAATCCGGCGGGCAGGTACAAGGATTTTCATTTTTTCGGAAAATGGTCTTAACGATCCTGTCTTCCAGAGAATGGAATGTAATGATACAGATCCTTCCTCCGTCATCCAGGAGATCGATCATGCCGTCCAGGGAATCCCGAAGCACGTCAAGCTCCCGGTTGAGCTCAATACGTATTGCCTGAAAAGTCCTCTTGGCTGGATGTCCTCCTGTAGCCTGTATTTTCATGGGGATCGCACCCCGTATGATCTCTGTCAGTTCTCCGGTTGTCCGGATCGGTGCCTGCTCTCTGGCAGCCACAATGTGTTTCGCTATATTTTTGGCAAATTTATCTTCGCCGTAATCGCGGATAATCCGATACAGCTCCCGTTCCTCATAACCGTTGACTATATCACCGGCTGTACGGCTCTGTCTTCTGTCCATTCGCATGTCCAGAGGAGAATCGTACCGATAGGAAAAACCTCTCTCTTCATTATCCAGCTGATAAGATGACACTCCCAAATCCAGCAGGATCCCGTCCACCTTCTCAATGCCACGGGATCTCAGCTCATCTGCCATGTAACAATAATTGCTGCGAATGATTGTCACCTGATTAAAGGCTGACAGCCGTTCACTCGCAGCAATTATCGCATCCTGGTCTTGATCTATGCCAATAAATCTCCCCTTGGCAGAAAGTTTCTTACACACCTCTGTGGCGTGTCCCGCTCCTCCTAAAGTGCCATCCACATAGATTCCATCCGGCTTTACCCTTAAGCCGTCAATGGTCTCATTGAGTAATACAGATTTATGCTTAAATTCCATATCCGTCTCCTGTGGGATTTCTACCTGCGTTATGCTCAAATGACGATTCCTATGTTCTGCATGCTTTCCGCAATGCTGTCCATATCATCATAATTGCAGTTCTCGCTCCACTTCTCTTTGCTCCAAACCTCGATCCGGTTCAGATTACCCGTAAGCACCACATCCTTATCCAGACCAGCGAACTGGCGCAGCGTCTGCGGCACCAGGATTCTTCCCTGCTTATCCAGCTGACATGTTGTAGCTCCGGCTACAAAGAAACGTGAAAAGGTTCTTGCGTCTTTATTTGTAAGTGGTAATGCTCGGAGTTTCTCTTCAAAAGCAACCCATTCATCCATCGGATAAATAGAAAGGCAACCATCCAACCCTCTTGTCAGTACGAACTCTTCCCCTAAGAGTTCCCTGAACCTGGAAGGGATGATCAGACGCCCCTTCGCGTCGATCGTATGATTATACTCGCCCATGAACATGAAACCCACCTACTCTCGTGAAACACGATTCTCCCCTTCGTGCTTCCAGGGTGCAAATGGTGTGTTCTGCCACTCATCCCCATTCGCTACCACTATTCACCACTTTCTACCACTTATGTAATCATTCTAAACTATTTACCATGAAAAAACAAGTGCATATCCAAGTTTTTTTTCATTTCATGAAATATCCACAGGTTTTTTTTCAACCTGTTTATTTTCTGTGCATTATTATGAAATGAAAAAGCTTCCGGACAGTCGCCGGAAGCTTTTTTCTGACTTTATGTTCTGTTATTTTATGACATTTTAAAGGCCTTTGAACGCAAAGGAAAATTTCATCTTTCCATTGGTATCCAGAAGGTATTCCGGATGGGTGCGGGCACCCCAGCTGTCATCTCCACCAACACCCATCTGCGCCTTTGCGGCACGGACAACGGTATAATGGATTGCCGGAAGCTCATAGGGATGCATGGCATTTTCCATTTCATGAGGAGTATATGGAAGTGCCGAGAACATCATCGGGCCGTTTTCTTTATCCATCTCAAAGAGCATTCCTCTACCCTTTCTGTCTGTGATCTTTGCCCAGCGTACTTCCTCTTTGTTTCCGCATTCCTGCGGCACAAGATAGCGTGCCATATTGTCTGTCACGAGATTCTCATAAATGCCGAGCTTTGCACCATGCTTCCGGTCTGCATAAGTCTCTGCCGGTCCCAGGCCGTACCACTGAACATGATCATAATCCGCATTGAATTTAAAGAGTACTCCGAACTCCGGCATATCGCCCAGCTCTTTTACAGGATCATAGGTCAGCGTTGTCTTTACTCTTCCATCTCCGGTTACCTCATAGGCAAGACGGCATTCACTGGCAGGCGTAGTTGGCAGGATGTAGGTAAAAGCAACCTCCACGCTGTTTTCGTGAACCGTTGTCTCCGGAGCATTGGCCGGACCATACATGCCTTTTCGGTAATCCTTATGACTTGCGTACATGCTGGCGATCTTCCACTGTGCATAGCGCATCTGCATCAGACTTCCGCAATCATTATCTGTAGGTGCTCTCCAGAAGTTGGGCTTCGGAATCGCTTCGATCATTTCTCTTCCTGCATATTTATACGAAACCAGACCACCATTGAGAACGGAGAACAGCACTTCGAAATTTTCCCCACGGACACCGATGTTATGAAGGCTTCTCACAAGCTCCACGCCACACGCAGGAGCTTTCGGTGATCCTTCCACCTGATAAACATACTGGCCGAAAGCAACCTCATGTCCTGCCTCTGCCCAAAGTGTTTTTTCTCTGAGAAGGAAGGCTACGGTTACCGTATATTCGCCCGGACGCTGCTGTTTTCCAAATGGAAGTCTGTAGGTCTGTTGGCTTAAAGGCTCCACCGCTGTATCCAGTGTCTCTGTGCGGAGAACATGACCGTTCTTTGTAAGAGTCACTTCACATCGGAATGTGTCCGTATTTACAAAAAGATTTTTATTGATGATCTTAACAGAATCCTCACTTACCTGCGCAGTGATATTCTGGTAGTTGAATTTTACCTCCTGCATCTTTGGTGAAGCATCTCTGTCTCCGCCGTATGCGATACCGTTTCCACTGAAATTATAATCTGTAGGACGTTCACCGAAGTCTCCGCCGTATGCCTGGAATTCTTTACCGTAACGGTCTTTTTTGTAAATAGACTGATCAATGTAATCCCAGATAAAGCCACCCTGATATTTCGGTTCTGTATCTGTAAGATCTGTATATTTATGCATTGCACCGCAGGAATTTCCCATTGCATGGGTATACTCACAGCAAATAAACGGCTTGCTGTCATCCTTTGCAAGGAACTCCCGGATTGCTTTTACGGAAGGATACATCTGGCTTTCCATGTCACTGGTGGCATTGTAGCTGCGGTCATGGAAAACCCCCTCATAATGTACCAGTCTTGTAGGATCATTCTTGTGGTAGAACTCAGACATCTCAAAGATATCTTTTCCACCAAAGGATTCATTTCCACAGGACCAGATCAGGATCGCCGGGTGGTTCTTGTCACGCTGATACATGGAATTTACACGGTCCAGCATCATGCCCAGCCATTCCGGTTTGTTGTGCGGAACGATATCCGTGTGATCTCCGGTAAATTCTGCTATATCCCAGGTTCCGTGAGATTCCAGATTGTTTTCTGCGATCATGTAAATACCATATTCATCACAGAGACGGTAGATCGGAGATGCATCCGGATAATGACAGGTACGGATCGCATTGATGTTGTTCTGTTTCATGGTCACGATGTCTTTGAGCAGTTCCTCCCGGGACACATGTCTTCCTGTGACAGAGCTGAACTCATGGCGGTTCACACCCTTGAATACGATACGTTTTCCGTTAAGGGTCATGATACCATCCTTCATTTCAAAACGGCGGAAACCGACTTTCTCCGGGATAATCTCCTGGAGCTTTCCGCTTTCATCACTGATCTCCAGCTCCAGATCATAGAGATTCGGCTCTTCTGCACTCCAGAGAAGGGGATCCTGAATCTCCCAGGTACAGGTATCCTCTCCGTTCAGAGATCTTTCCTCCTGCAAAAGGATCTCTCCCTTTCTGGAAAGTGTAAGCTTCATTTTTCCTTTTCCCCAGGTACTGGTCACGATCTCAAGCTCGGCTTTTTTGAGAGTTTCATCCGGAATGGCACGGATCCTGAGATCATATACATGGACATCCGGTACCGTAAACAGATAAACATCTCTGTAAATTCCGGAAAAACGGTAAAAATCCTGATCCTCGCACCAGCTGCTGGCTGTCCATTTAAACACCTGTGCCGCCAGCTTGTTCTCGCCGTCCTTCAGATATTCCGTAAGCTCGAATTCTGACGGAGTAAAAGAATCTTCACTGTATCCCACAAATTTTCCATTGAGCCACAGAGCCAGTCCGCTCTCTGCTCCCTGGAATGAAACAAATACTCTTTTTCCTTTCATGCTCTCCGGCACATGGAAATATTTCACATAACTTGCCACCGGGTTAAAACGTTCCGGGATCTGTCCCGGATGAAGTTCTTCATGGCCTTCCCACGGATACTGGACATTGGCATACTGCGGTGCATCATATCCTTCCATCTGGATATGTGCCGGCACATAAATATCCTCCCAGTCCTTGCAGGAATATGCTTCTTCCTCAAAGCCGGTAATGGCAGATGCATAATTCCGTGCATAATGGAACTTCCAGAGACCATTCAGGCTGTGACGGAAAGAAGTTTTCCCATCTTCTCTCTCTTCTTCACAGCGATAATATGTATGATCTGAGTGGGCGTCCATTCTTCCGTCGCTGAAATACCGGGGATCTTTTAACAGAGAATGATCAAATTTTTTCATTTTTTCCTCCTGCCCGGCAGATTCTGTTTTTCTGCCGGATCCTTCGTTTTTTATGCTATGATCATTATAGTATAATCCACCGGATTATGGTATAATATGTTTCGCCAAAATATATAACATTTAGAAACAGGTGAATATCATGTCGATCTATTTCAGAAACACTCCGGTCAGTGCTCCCTTCATGTTTGAGTCTCTTGGGAACCACTGGAATCAGGTTAATATCTTCCGTCCGGACGGATATCCGTATTATCATTACCTCCAGACTGAAAAGGGTACCGGACGCATTGAAGTCCGTGGAAAATTTTATACTCTCGGAGCCAACGAGGGCATCCTCATCGCCCCCGGTGTCCCTCATTCCTATCACAGGGAGTCTACTTCCTGGACCACGATGTTTGCCACCTTCACAGGAACATTGGCAGGCAGCATTCCTTCCATGACAGACAACCAGGAAGTGATCCTTATCGAAAAGGAACAAGGAGCCAGTATCCGGAAAATGATTTCTTCTACCTTGCGTAAATATCATCAGCCCACACCGGATATGAAATCTCTTTCTTCCGACTGCTATAATTTTCTTATGAATTTTACAGACTGTGCAGCTTCTCCGAAGATACAGGATAATCCTCTCTACCAGAGATATGTGATTCCGGTAATAAAAGAAATCGAAACCGGTTATCAGCAGGATATCACTGCAGCGCAGCTGAGCCGGAGCGTTTTTGTCTCTCCGCAGTATCTTTCCCGTCTGTTCCGCCGTTTTATGGGCTGCTCGGTTTACGAGTACGTTACCATGTACCGCATCAGCCGCGCACGTGAGCTTCTGCTTTCCAGACCGGATATGAAGATCCAGGATGTTGCCGGCGCTTCCGGATTTTCCGATGCCAGCCACTTTATCGCCATGTTCCGTAAAGTCACAGGCACAACTCCTCTGGATTTCCGAAAGATGTACTGATATATTCCTACTGCACAGCACAAAAACTGCCCTGCCGGAAACGTCGTAGAAGACGTTTTCCTGCAGGGCAGTTTTCTGCTGCTCTTATCAGCCAAATGCCGGTATCCTATATTCTGATCCATCAGACAAAAGCATCTGTATCCTATATCTGTTTGCTCTCAGTTTCCGTAATATAATTCCAGAATACGGTCAACTCTTTGGCTGGCCTCCAGATTCTTCAGAAGATCGCTCCTGCTCCTGATCTGGCTGTCCAGCTTCTTCCGTTCCTCCTGCAGTTGCCGCAAAAGTGACGCTTTCCGAAGAGCTTCCTCTTTCTTCTGTATCTCGTTCTGATCCATTTTTTTCTCCCTGTACAGTCTCTGTTTCCAGATTCTCTGCTACATTTTCCCGTTGCTGTTCCGCTTCTTTCTCTGCCTGCTGATCTTTCTCGATCCTTCTCATCCGTACTTTTGCCCGCTTTCTGGACATCACGCGTTTCACTGCAACTACCACGGTGCAAAGAACAAAAAGTATTACCGAGATTACCAGTGAAACATCCACGCCGGTTCCCGGAAACAGTATTTTATCTGTGCGGAACCACTGGATCACTGCTCTTCCAAGACCATAGCCTGCCAGATATCTCAGAAAGATCTCTCCCTGAAATACTTTTTTGCGAAGCAGCATCATAAGCACCAAAAGCACAAGCAGACACCAGAGACTTTCATAGAAAAACAAGGGCTGTACCAAAATCCAGGTACCACCGTCCACGGTTTGAAGCTTTTCACGCATAGCCGTGGTGACCTCTCCTGCCCGTACCGCAGTCAACGGCAGCTGCATGGAAAAAATGTTGTCTGCATATTCCCCGAAAGATTCTCTGTTAAAAAAGCTCCCCCACTTTCCTATTATCTGCCCGATCAGAAGTCCCATGCAGGCAAGATCTGCCATCTGCCAGAAGGATTTCTTTCGGATCCTGCAGTAGACCGCACCACCCAGCACACCGCCCAGAAGTCCGCCATAAAACATAAGTCCTCCGGACCGTATATTCAGAAGCTGTCCCGGATCATTTTTATAAAGGCTCCAGGAAAAAGCCGCATAAAGCAGCCTTGCCCCTGCCACACCGGAAAGCAGCGTTATGATGGCCAGATCCAGATATGCATCCGGATCTTCATGATTTCTTCTGGCTTCCAGTACCACAAAAAAGATTCCCAGAAGCATTCCTATCGCGATCAGGACGCCATAGATCGTGATCTCAAAGCCAAAAATCTCAAAGGATCTCGGCACATGATCCAAAACCAGATTTAATCCGGGAAACCGAATTGACATATCCATAAAATCACCTGTTATAATTTTTCAGCTTACAGCCGGTATTTCACAGACGTTGGTGATCACACGTTAAATCTGAATAAGATCACATCTCCGTCCTGTACAACGTACTCTTTTCCTTCCATACGTACAAGGCCCTTCTCTCTGGCACCTGCATAGGAACCGCAATCCAGAAGATCCTGATAATTCACAACCTCTGCTTTGATAAATCCACGTTCAAAGTCTGTGTGGATCTTACCTGCTGCCTGCGGTGCCTTGGTTCCGATCTTGATAGTCCATGCTCTTGTCTCATCCTCTCCTGCTGTCAGGAAACTCATAAGTCCAAGAAGGTGATAGCTTGCGCGCACCAGCTTCTCCAGGCCGGATTCTGTCAGTCCCAGATCCTCAAGGAACATCTTTCTCTCATCCTCATCCAGCTCGGAGATCTCCTCCTCGATCTGCGCACAGATCACAAATACCTCGCTGTTCTGTTTGGCAGCGTATTCACGTACTACCTGTACATACTGATTGTTCGCCCCATCATCTGCGATATCATCCTCTGCAACGTTAGCCGCATAGATCACCGGTTTTGCAGTAAGAAGATTATAGGTTGCAAGCCATGCATCCTCATCTTCGTTCTCTGTTTCCAGAGTAATGGCAAGCTGTCCCTCTTCCAGATGCGCCTTTACTTTTTCAAGGAATGCAAGCTCTTTGGCAGCTTCCTTATCCATACGTGCAGTCTTGGTAACCTTGGCAATTCTTCTCTCGAGGATCTCAAGATCAGAGAAAACAAGCTCCAGATTAATAGTCTCGATATCGCGGAGCGGATCAATGCTTCCATCTACATGAACAACATTGGAATCCTCAAAGCAGCGTACCACGTGAACGATAGCATCTACCTCACGGATATTTGCAAGGAACTGGTTTCCAAGTCCCTCTCCCTTAGATGCGCCTTTTACAAGACCTGCAATATCGACGAATTCGATCACTGCCGGTGTTACTTTTTTTGATTTATAAAAATCTCCGAGAAGATTCAGTCTCTCATCCGGAACGGTTACAACCCCCACATTGGGGTCGATAGTACAGAACGGATAGTTTGCGGATTCTGCTCCGGCTTTTGTCAGTGAATTGAATAATGTACTTTTTCCTACGTTAGGAAGTCCTACGATACCTAATTTCATCTCTCTATATACATCCTTTCGATATATTTATTTACAGTATTTTTCAGATACTCTTTAAACAGGCCTTTCCGTTTTTCAGGCCATTCCTGTCCCATATTACCATACACAGCCTGAAATCGCAACTGTGAGGCATTTGTTGTTACTGTCAGTCCCTGGACATGATCATCAGAAGCTGCCCGCTTTCATACAGGATCTCTGCGGTTTCTTCCGAAATCTCATTGCTGACGGTCAGGCCACTGTCTTCTACTGTCAGATGATATCCGTTCAGCGGATACTTAAATCCCCTCAGAGTGAGGCCTGTCACATCACCTCCCACAGTAAAGAATGAAACATATTTTCCAAACTGCTCCTCTCTGTGCAGTATAGTTCCGCTTTCTGCAAGTGTGATATAATTCCACTGATCTGCGATCGCAATACGAACGCCCTGTTCCTTACCCATAGAAAGCAGTCCCAGATTCGCCAGCACATGATCCAGCCTTGTGCCGGTAGCTCCCAGGATCAGGATATCCTTTGCACCCTTGCGGATCATCTGGTTTACCGCAGACTGTGTATCCGAATCATCCTTCTCCGGCTTCAGCCTGATGATCTCCGGTCCCTTCAGGCTTTCCATATATTTTTGGCCTTCTTCGGAAAGACTGTCAAAATCCCCAATTGCAAGATCCGGAATAAATTCCCGGTTTTTCATAAACCATTCCATCCCCTTATCTGCAGCAACAAGAGTGATTTTCTCTCCTCGGCTTTCTTCTATTCTTTTTTTTAAAAAATCGAGGGCAAAACCATTCTGGATATTGCCCCCGCTGATTATTATTGTATCGATCATTTTCAGTCCAGCTCTTTTTTGATATTGTGGATTTTTTCTGTAATGTGTCTTACATTGGCTGCCACATCGCCCTTAAATACCCAGGAACCTGCGACCATGAGGTTTGCACCGGCACGCATAACCGTCTCCAGTGTATCATCATTGATACCACCATCTACCTGGATATCAACATCCAGCTCTTCTTCATCAATAAGCTCACGAAGCTCCTGGATCTTCTCCGTGCATTCGTCCATGTATTTCTGTCCGCCAAATCCTGGCTGAACAGTCATTATCAGCACCATATCCACATCTTCAAGAAGATGGCTGATGTCATTTACCGGTGTGGATGGCTTGATCGAAACTGCCGCCTTTACCCCTGCTGCCCTGATCTGCTCCAGTGTACGCTCCAGATCCTCACATGCCTCCGCATGTACAGTAATGGAATCTGCTCCGCATTCTACAAAATCGCGGATATATCTTTCCGGTTCTGTTACCATCAAATGTACGTCGAAAAACATGTTGGATTCTTTCCGGATCGATTTGATCACCGGCATTCCAAAAGAAATGCTGGGAACAAAATCTCCATCCATAACATCAATATGCAGATATTCAACGCCTTCCTTTTCCAGAATTTTGATCTGTTCTCCCAGTCTGTTAAAATCTGCTGATAAGATCGATGGGCACAATCGGTATTCCATGACTCAGTATCTCCTTTTCTCTTTTAATTCCTGGTGCAGCTCCAGATAATCTTCATATCGGAGTCTGCTGATCTCATTGTTCTCAAGGGCTTCCTTAACAGCGCAGCCCGGTTCATGTATGTGACGGCACCCCTGAAAGCGGCACTGTCCTTCATATCTTCGGAACTCCGGAAAGTAATCCTTCAGTTCCTGCTCCTCCATATTTTCAATATATAAGGAGGAAAATCCCGGCGTATCCACAAGGAATGTATCCTGTGCCACCGGTATGATCTGTGCATGGCGCGTGGTATGTTTTCCCCGTTTCAGCTTACGGCTGATCTCACCGGTTTCCATCTCCACTTCTTCCTGAAGGGAATTTGTAAGAGAAGATTTTCCCACGCCGGATGGGCCGGCTACCACAGTTGTCCTGCCCTGAAGCACTTCTTCGATCTCGTCGAGTCCTTCTCCCTTCAGGGCACTTGACAGGATCACCTGATAGCCGCAGCTCTGGTATGTTTCATAGAGAAATTCCAGTTCTTCCGTTGTTGCCAGATCTTTTTTGTTAAAACAGATGACTACCGGAACACCTTCCCTCTCCATCATAATGAGGAAACGATCCAGAAGCATGAAGTTCGGCTTCGGATTATCCATGGCAAAGATCACCAGTGCCTGATCTACATTGGCCACAGCCGGACGGATCAGAGAATTCTTACGCTTGTGGATCTCCGTCACACTTCCCTCCAGTTCCTTTTCATCCAGAACTGCAATCTCCACATTGTCACCTACCAGAGGCTTGAATTTATCCTTACGGAAAATTCCCTTGGCTCTGCATTCATATGTATTACCGTCTTCTGCATATACGTAGTAGAATCCGGCAATACCTTTGATTATCTTTCCCTGCATGATCACTCAGCTTTCTTGAATGTAACCGTGTAGGTTCCAAGCTGCTGATAATCCCCGTCTACCTCTTCATAGAGATAGATGGTTCCTGAGGTAACGCCCTCAGCACCTGAGATATCAAGCTGATACGGGAAGCTGATATTCTGTCCATCAATGATGGTGGATGCCTTAGGCTCACCGTTTACGTCCTGGATCAGTTCCAGACGGATCGCGCCTCCATTGTAGCCGGACGGGGTATCCAGTGTCTGTGTACATTTCCAGCCTGTGTTTGCATTGACATCTGCTGTAGATGTAGTTGTGGATACTGTGCTGTCCGCAGATGCTGTGCTGTCTGTAGATGCTGTACTGTCTGTAGATGCTGTACTATCTGCAGATGCTGCGCTGTCTGTGGATGGAGCCTTGTCACCGGAGCTGATGGTAATGCTGATCGGCTGATCCGGGTCTGCTGCCGCATAGGCTTCCGGATCCTGTGCGATAACTGTACCTGCAGCTTCTGTACTCTGCTGTTCTGTTATCTGGATATCAATAAATTTACCTAAAGTAGTAAGCGCATCATCCTTGGTCATTCCTACAACACTCGGAACCTCAGCATTATCGCCATAATCAACCCCTCGGCTGACTGTCAGTGTCACAGAAGAGCCTGCCTGCACAGAAGTACCTGCTGCCGGCTCGACATTGTAAACATATCCCGGATCTACCAGTGCATATCCGTTGTCATCTGTGTCGCTGTATTCTTTCTGGACATTTACCTGAAGTCCAAGATCTTCCAGAGTCTGCTGTGCATCGATTCCTGTGCGTCCATCCAGATCCGGGATCGTAACCTGTGCTGTTCCGGTGCTTACCCAGTATTTCACAGTTGTATTGGCTTCAACCTGTGTTCCCGCAGCTGTCTCCTGACGGGAGATCCTGCCTTTTTCCTGATCGGATGCCTCCTCACCGGCCATCTGGACACCCAGATGTGCATCGTTTGCAAGTGTTTTAGCCTCTTCCTCTGTCTTGCCTACAAGATCAGGAACGGTTGCCAGACCGTCAGCTGCTGATTCCTGCTTTGCTTCTGCCTTGCTGCTGTCTGCAGCTCCGCTGCTGCCGGTTCCAAACAGTCCTGCGGCACGTCCAAGCACTACCACAAGAACGATCAGAAGGACTGCACCTCCGATCAGTGCCGCAATCGTCAGGCCTCTTCCGGAACCATGATGCTTCTTTTTCTTTCCGGATCTATGCTCGGATCTCGGTCTGTATTCTTCCTCTGCATCATCGTAATCGTTATCGTCGTATTTTTCTTCCTCAAGTGCGGTGATCTCCGGTTTTGTGATCTGCTTCGGTGTATGTTTGATCTCACCAAGCTCTTCTTCTGAGATCACAACCGTCTTGGCATCGTTGTCAACTGTAGTAAGCCTTACAAAATCACCCTGGGGATCGATCAGAGAATGCTTCAGGTCTGCGATCACATCCTCCATACGGCTGTAACGACGATCTACACTTTTCTGTGTACATTTCAGAATGATCTGCTCCAGACTGTACGGAAGGTCCGGTGTATAAACACTTGGCGGGACCATCTCTTCCTGCAGATGCTTGATAGCGATCGCCACAGTGGTATCTCCGTCAAAAGGAACTCTTCCTGTGACCATCTCATACAGTGTGATTCCAAGAGAATAGATATCGCTCTTCTCATCGCTGTATCCGCCTCTCACCTGCTCAGGTGAACTGTAATGTACAGATCCCATTACATTGGAGCTGATCGTATTGGAAGATGCAGCTCTGGCAATTCCAAAGTCTGTCACCTTTACTTTACCATCTGTGGAAATAATGATATTCTGAGGTTTCACATCTCTGTGAACGATACCATGGCTGTGTGCCGCCTCCAGACCCATAGAAACCTGGATTGCGATACTTGTAGCCTCTTTAATGGAAAGCTTTCCCTTCTTGGAGATGTATTCCTTCAGAGTGATACCCTCGATCAGTTCCATAACAATGTAATAAACACCGCCGTCATCTCCTACGTCAAATACATTGACGATATTCGGATGTGTAAGACCAGCTGCCGCCTGGGCCTCACTTCTGAATTTCTTTATAAACGTGGTGTCTTCCCGAAACTCCGGTTTCAGGACCTTCACGGCAACAAAACGGTTCAGCTTATGGTCCATAGCCTTATAGACATCTGCCATTCCGCCAGTTCCGATTTTTCCTACGATCTCATAGCGCTCGGCTATGATCATTCCCGTCTTCAACATGCTTCCACCTCATTCGTGAATGGCTCTACCAGTACGACTGCAATATTATCCTTACCACCATTCTGATTTGCTTCCCGAAGGAGCGCACTGCCCTTCTGATCAATATCTGCTTCCGGATCGGATATGATCTCCTGGATCTTCTCATCTTCAACCATATTGCTGAGACCGTCTGAACACATCAGGATCGTACATCCTTTTTCAAGTTTCAGATCAAAGAAATCCACATCCACCGTTTTCTCCGCGCCAAGTGCCCTTGTAATGATGTTCTTATCTGGATGATTCCGTGCTTCCGCTTCGCTGATCTCGCCCATTCTCACCATTTCCTGTACCAGGGAATGATCTCTGGTGACCTGGCGGATTCCGTCCTGGATCACATATAAACGGCTGTCACCCACATTGGCTACATAGGCATACTGATCTACAATAGTCGCCACCACCATAGTGGTTCCCATGCCCCGGAGGTTTTCGTCTTCCTGCGCACGGTTTCTGATCTCCGTGTTCGCAGCTTCGATCGCATGACGAATAACCTTCACAGGATTGTAATCCGCATCTTCACGGATTTCATCCACAAGGATCCGTACTGCATGTGAGGATGCATAGTCACCGGCGTTATGTCCGCCCATTCCGTCCGCGACTGTGAAAAGATTAGGCAGATTTCCAACCGGACCTTCAGATGCAAACACGTAATCCTGATTCATCTTCCGCTTCTGCCCTACATCAGTAGCTGAGTATATCCTCATGTCACTTCTCGCTTTCTGTTTTTTCCATGTAACTTTTTCTTAGCTGTCCACAGGCACCGTCGATATCGCTGCCCATTTCCCTTCTAATAGTAACATTAATTCCGTATTTTTCAAGTTTTATTTTGAAATTCTCCACAGCCTGTCGAGTAGACCTCACATAGGAGCGTTCCTTGATGGGATTGACCGGAATCAGATTTACATGGCAATTGATGCCTTTTATACGGCCTGCCAGCTGTCTCGCATCTTCTTCACTGTCGTTGACGCCAGCTACAAGACTGTACTCAAAGGTGATCCTTCGGCCTGTTTTGTCAAAATAATTTCTGCAGGCATCCAGAACCTCATCCATGGAATACTTATTCGCGATCGGCATCAGTTCCTGTCGTTTTTCATCATTTGGAGCATGAAGGGAAAGTGCCAGAGTGATCTGAAGCTTTTCTTCAGCCAGATCATACATCTTCGGCACGATCCCACAGGTAGAAACCGTCACATTTCTCTGACTGATCCCAAGACCGTTTTCGTCGGTAAGGATCCGGACAAAACGGACAAGATTGTCATAATTATCCATCGGCTCACCGGTTCCCATCACAACTACATTGGCCACACGTTCGCCGGTATCTGCCTGGATACGGTAAATCTGATCCAGCATCTCGGACGGTTTCAGGCATCTGGTCAGTCCTCCGATGGTAGATGCACAGAATCTGCATCCCATACGGCAGCCCACCTGAGAAGAAATGCACACAGAATTTCCGTGGTGATACCGCATGAGAACACTCTCGATCACATTTCCATCTTCCAGCTGGAACAGATATTTTCTGGTTCCGTCAATTTTTGAGATCCTTACATCTGCCTGGGTCAGTGCTGTGATCGGATAAGCCGAAAGCTTTTCCCTGAGGCTTTTGGAAAGATTTGTCATTTCATCCCAGGAGGTAACCAGCTGCTGGTGGAGCCATGCATAGATCTGTTTCGCCCGGAAAGGCTTTTCACCGATCTTTGTCATGAATTCCTTCAATTCCTCCATGGTCATGGATTTTACATCTGTCATTTTCTGTTATTTCCTTCTGAATCTGGCAATAAAGAATCCATCTGTCTTATGTATTCCCGGCAGAAGCTGCAGATAGCCAAGCTTCGTGGATTTACAGTGCAGTTCCTCCGGAATATACGGATCCAGGCTTTCCAGCCGGTACGGATAATTCTTTAAAAACCATAATACATTTTCTTCGTTTTCTTCCCGGGCAATGGTACATGTGCTGAAGATCAGCGTTCCATCCGGTTTCACATACTTTGCAGCCTTATCCAGGATCATTCTCTGGAGCATTACGATCTCTTCCTGTTTCTGCGGAGTTGCCCGGTATTTGATTTCCGGTTTCTTGCCGATAACTCCATAACCGGAGCACGGTACATCCGCGATCACAATATCCGCAGCCTGTTCGGAATCCGGATCATATACCGTTGCATCCTGAACTCTGGCTTCCACATTGATCACTCCGGTCCTGTGGATGTTTTCTTTGATAAGATCTGCCTTATACTGACTTACATCTCTGGCATCCACATTTCCGTAATCCCCCATTTTGTCTGCCGCATGGATGCTTTTTCCACCTGGTGCAGCGCACATGTCGATGATATGGTCACCTTTTTTCGGACTTGCAGCTTCCGCTACAAGCATAGAGCTTACATCCTGCACCAGGATCTTTCCCTGAAGGAAGGTCTCAAGTGTCAAAATATGATTGTAATCGGAAATCTTCAGTGCATAGGGAAGATAAGGAGCCTGTTCTACTGTCACTCCCTGAGACTTCAAACTGGTGACGATCTCTCTCAGAGACGCCTTATGAGTACGGCACCGTACTGTGATCGGTCTTTCTGTCAGAAAATCCTCCAGGATCTTCTCCGTAGTCTTCACTCCGTAGGCTGCTTTCCATTTTTCTACCAGATATTCCGGCATGGAATATTTCACAGAAAGATAACGGACTTCGTTTTCTTCCCTGGAAGGAAGCTCCAGATCACCGATCTCTCTTGCGATCGTACGGAGCACCCCGTTGACAAAGGGCTTTAGATTATAAAAGCCTTTTCGCTGTGCCAGCTTTACCGCTTCATTGCATACTGCACTGTCCGGAACACTGTCCATAAATTTCAGCTGATATACCGCACTTCTCAGGATCTCACGGATCTGCGGTTTCATCTTGTTTACAGAAACCTTGGAAAAAGAATCGATGACATAATCAATATAGATCCTGTATTCCAGGGTTCCCTCACATACTCTTGTAATAAAGCTACGTTCCTGTTTCGGAAGAAACTGATATTTGGAAAGCGCATTCCGGATCGCAATATGGCTGTGCTCACCCTCCTCCTCGATCTGTAACAGGATCTCAAGGATCAGTTCTCTGGTATTTACTCCGCTGCTAATCACGATCTCTACCTCCTGCAAGGATAATCAGTCTCAGAAGCTGCAGAATAGATGCCGCCAGAGCTGCTACATAGGTAAGCGCTGCCGCTGTAAGTACTTTTCTTGCACCCTTTTTTTCATCTGCACCTAAGATACCTGTACTTTCCAGCATTTTAAGCGCTCTGGAAGACGCATTGATCTCAACCGGAAGTGTCACCAGCTGAAACAGTACTGCCAGTGAAAACAAAACAATTCCCAGAGTTACCAGCGGATCAATGGAAAAGATCAGTCCTGCGATAAACAACGGCCACGAAAGCTGGGAACCAATATTTGCGGCAGGTACAATGGCTGAACGGATATTCAGTGGTGCATAATTGATCGCATCCTGGATCGCATGGCCACATTCATGTGCTGCCACCCCCACAGCCGCCAGAGAATTTCTTCCATAAATATCTTCTGAAAGGGAAACCGTTTTCGTTCTCGGATCATAGTGATCCGTAAGACTTCCGCGGATCGGAACCACCTGTACGTCTGTGATCCCAGCCGCTCTCAGGATCCTCTGTGCAGCTTCCGCACCGGTGATACCTGAATGACTCCGGACCTTTTTATAGACTGCAAAGGTACTGCGCAGCTTCGCGGATGCCGCAAGAGAAAGAAGCATTCCGATCACGAGCAAAAGAATCGTGGGGTCCATTCCCCATCCGTAATAACCATATCCGTACATAACTCATCACTCCCTGGAATCTCTGAACATGTCTCCTGGTTTCAACTGATATCCCCGAAGGAACGCATCCGCTTCCATGCGTTTTTTGCCTTCCAGCTGCACTTCATGGAGCACGAGTACCTTCTGGCCGCATGCTACCTGGATTCCTCCTTTGTCAGCGGCTATCACAGTTCCCGGTGCTTCCTGTGCCTGTTTTTCCAGAACAGAGCTCTTCCAGACCTTCAATGTTTTTCCATTGATAAAGGTAAAAGCGCTTGGCCATGGATCAAGGCCTCTTACCAGACGCTCCAGTTCTTCCGCATTTTTGCTGAAATCCAGAAGCCCCATTTTTTTGGAGATCATGGCAGCATATGGTGTTGGACTCTCCTCCGGCTGTTTCTCGCGGGTTGCAGTTCCGTCAAAAATGGACGGTAAAGTCTGTACCAGAAGCTCTGCACCTGCCTGTGCGAGCTTATCAAACAAGCTTCCACCTGTCTCATCTTTGACAAGCGGAACCACGATCCTAGAAATCATATCACCGGTATCCAGACCGGTTCCCATCTGCATAATGGTAACACCGGATTCTTTTTCACCGTCGATCACCGCCTGCTGGATCGGTGCAGCTCCACGATATTTAGGAAGCAGAGACGCATGGATATTGATACATCCGAATCTCGGCATATCCAGGATGCTCTTTGGAATGATCTGCCCGAATGCCGCAACAATGATGATGTCCGGTGCAAGATTTTTCAGTTCTTCCACAAATTCAGGATCTCTTACCTTCACCGGCTGCAGTACCGGGATCCCGTGTTTCAGTGCTTCTTCTTTTACAGGAGTAGGCATCATAGTTTTGCCTCTGCCCTTCGGTTTGTCCGGCTGTGTGATCACAGCCTCCACTTCATATCCGTTCTCTGCCAGTGCTACAAGAGGCGCCACCGCAAAGTCCGGAGTTCCCATATAAATAATCTTCATAGTATCCCGCCTTTAGTCTTCTTCATCATAAGTTACCTTGTGAAGTTCTCCCTCCACAAGTTCTGTATACATTTTTCCATCCAGATGGTCAATCTCATGACAGAATGCTCTTGCCAGAAGGCCCTCTCCCTCGTAGATCTGTTCGTTCATATTTACATCAAGTGCTTTTACCTTCACATAGTTCGGACGTGTTACCTGTCCTGCCATTCCCGGAACGCTCAGGCATCCCTCGTCACCGGTCTGCTCGCCGCTTGTCTCAAGGATCTCCGGATTGATCAGCACGATCGGGCCCTCACCTACATCGATGACAACGATACGTTTCAGGATTCCTACCTGTGGTGCAGCGAGGCCAACACCCATTGCATCATACATGGTATCCAGCATATCTGTGATCAGTTCCCCGATCCTCGGTGTCATTTTGTCTACTGTCCGGGATTTTTTTGTCAGTACAGAATCCCCCTGTACACGGATTGTTCTAAGTGCCATTTTTCTTCTCCTTTAATTCATATCAAATTGAATGTATATTTTCCGGAATCCGGAATTTATCTCTATATATTTCTCCAGCTTCTCTCTGACTGCTGTGAGAAAGCAGATATCCCTGTGCTTCAGATGGATCACCTGACGATAAACATCCTTTACCTTACCTACCGATGCAGCTGCAGGTCCGATCATGTGAAGCTCTTCCTTCGGACTTACCCTGCGGATAAAAACTTCTATATAATACATGGCATTTTTCAGAAGTTCTTCATCCTGGCAGGCGCCAAAAACAGTCATCATATGGGCTGCCGGCGGATAGTCCAGAAGCATCCGATACCCCATTTCTTCTTTATAAAATTTCTTATAATCCTGAACAGCTGCAGCCTGGATACTGTAATGCTCCGGCTGATATGTCTGGATCACCGCCTGCCCCGGCCGATTCCCTCTGCCGGAACGTCCAACTGCCTGAGTCAGAAGCTGGAATGTACGCTCCCCGCAGTGATAGTCATCCATATTCAGCGAAAGATCTGCTGCGATCACTCCTACCAGAGTCACATTCGGAAAATCATGTCCCTTGACGATCATCTGGGTTCCCACCAGAATATCTGCCTCATGCTTTGCAAAAGAAGCCAGGATCTTCTCATAGCTGTCCTTGGTCCTTGTGGTATCAAAATCCATTCGAAGTACCCTAGCTTTCGGGAATTCTTTTTCAATGACCTTCTCGATCTGCTGGGTTCCTGCCTTAAATCCACCAATGTGCGGTGAACCACAGGACGGACAGATTTCCGGTTTCACAGTCTCATAGCCGCAATAATGACAGATCAGACGATTGCCATTGTGTTCACTTAGAGATACATCACAGTGGGGACATTTCATAACATGACCGCAGGCTCTGCAGGAAACAAAGCCCGCATATCCTCTCCGGTTCAGAAACAGCATGGCCTGTTCTCCTCTTTCAAGGACCTGCTCCAGATCCCTCTTCAGCTCCAGACTCAGTACCGAGCGGTTTCCTTTCTTTAATTCTTCCCGAAGATCCACGATTGATACCTGTGGAAGAGGCCTTTCCTCATAACGTGCGTTTAACTTTACCAGAAGATATTCTCCGTCACAGGCATGACTGTAGGCTTCCAATGACGGAGTGGCTGATCCCATGACCACACGGGCATGTTCCATTCGTGCCCTCTCAATGGCAGTCTCACGTGCATGGTACCTTGGCGTATTCTCACTTTTGTAGGTGGGTTCATGCTCTTCGTCGATAACGATCAGTCCCAGATCTGAAAACGGTGTGAACAGTGCGGATCTGGGTCCTACCATCACCTGGATCTCACCACGTTTTGCTCTTTTGAACTGATCATAACGTTCTCCCTGGGAAAGTCTGGAGTTCAGAACCGAAACCTTATCTCCGAACATGGCATAAAAGCGCCTGACTGTCTGATAAGTAAGCGCGATCTCAGGGATCAGCACGATCGCCTGTTTTCCCTCCTCCAGTACCTTCTGGATCAGGCGCATATAAACCTGGGTCTTTCCGCTTCCGGTCACTCCGAAAAGAAGTGCAGGCCTTGGGTCCGGCTCCTGCCATTCCCGAAAGATCTGCTCTGCCGCCAAAAGCTGTTCCTGGTTCAGACTCAGCTCCATGTTCTCCTTCACCAGGCCGAACCCATCGGGAATACGATACATTTCCTGACTTTCAATAGTTATCAGACCTTTTTTCTCAAAAAAATCAAGAACGGAAATGCCGGCTCCAAGCTCTTTGGAGGCATAGGTATAATCCAGGCTCCCGGCCTCCAGGATTGCCCGAAGGAACCGCTCACGTGCTTTAAAGCGGCTGCCTTCCAGCTTGCCAAGAAGTGCCTGCCCCTCTTCCTTTTTCCCTGTAAAAAGGATCAGTCTTTTCTCTTTTGCACGGACCTTGTCTTTTACAGGCAGAACTGTTTTCAGTGCCTGGATCATGGTGGAGCCATAGGTCTCCTTCATCCAGGCCGCAAGTGCGATCAGCCGGGATTCTGTTGTCTCACTGTCTGTGGACACTCCCCAGATCTCCTTGAGCTTTGACGCATCATATTTTGCCGTTCCGGAGATCCCGGTCACATAGCCTTTCCGAAGGGTATTTCCCTTTCCGAAGGGCACTGTGACCACAACTCCGGGTTTTATTGCCTGCACCAGCTCCTCAGGTACACGATACTGAAAATCCCGGTCCAGCTTTTCATGAGAAATGTCAATGATCACATCTGCATAGATCATCCATTTACGCTTTCTGATCTTCTTCCAGGATCTCCCGGATCAGTACACGCTCATCCATGGGATATTTCTTACCCTTGATCTCCTGATAATCCTCATGGCCCTTTCCGGCAAGGACGATGATATCTCCCGGCTCACCATGATGGATCGCGTAGGCGATCGCCTCTTTACGATCCGGGATCTCTACATATTTTCCATCTGTTTTTGCCATTCCGATCTTAATATCATCGATGATGGCCTGTGGATCCTCATCTCGCGGATTATCTGAAGTAATGATGGTCAGATCTGCCATCTTTCCTGAAACCTCACCCATTTCATAACGGCGCAGCTTGGAACGGTTTCCGCCACAGCCAAACAGGCATACCAGTCTGTGCGGATCATATTCCTTCAGTGTTCCGAGAAGGCTCTCCAGCGCCATGGCATTATGTGCGTAATCGATCATCAGTGTGAATTCGTCAGATACCTTGATCATCTCAATACGGCCTTTGACCCTGGCCACCTTCAGAGCTTTGATGATATTCTCCTCGGATACCTTAAAATGGCGGCAGATGGCAATGGCAGTCAGAGAATTGTAAATGCTGAACTTACCTGGAATATCGATCTCCACAGGAAAATCCATAAGTCCCTTAACATGATAGGAAATTCCCAGATAGCCCTTTCTTCCAACGAGTCTGGCGCCCTCTGCACGGAGATCTGCTTTTTCGGAAAATCCATAGGTTTCAAGTTTACAGGTGTGGCCTTCGATAATGCGGTCAAAGTGTTCATCGTCA
Source organism: Blautia sp. MB18-30 (assembly GCF_023669475.1). Classification (NCBI taxonomy): domain Bacteria; kingdom Bacillati; phylum Bacillota; class Clostridia; order Lachnospirales; family Lachnospiraceae; genus Blautia; species Blautia sp. MB18-30. The sequence goes on from NZ_JAMOYY010000007.1 coordinate 51,936, forward strand.
CGATTTACGATACCAACCTTACACTGTCTGAGAAGCATGGATTTGCAGTGCAGATAATCATCAAAGTCCTTGTGCTCATTCGGTCCGATATGATCTGGTTCAATATTTGTGAAAATTCCAAAATCAAACACAAATCCCTGGGTTCTGTGAAGCATCAGTCCCTGTGAGGAAACCTCCATAACGACCGCATCGCAGCCTGCTTCTACCATATCATGAAAATATTTCTGTACCATATAGGATTCCGGTGTCGTGTTGGCTGCCGGGATATGCTTCTCCCCGATAACAGCCTCGATGGTTCCGATCAGACCAACCTTATATCCGGCATTCTCAAGGATTGATTTCACCATATAGGTTGTAGTTGTTTTTCCTTTGGTTCCGGTGATACCGATGGTTTTGAGCTTTTCTGCCGGATGTCCGAACCATGCTGCTGAAATAAAGGCCATGGCGTAACGGGTATCCTCTACCTGGATCACTGTCACATCCTCCGGTGCCTCCACCGCTTCTTCCACGATGAGTGTCTTCGCACCCTTTGCCACAACATCAGGTATAAATTTATGTCCATCCACGACCGCACCTCTGATGCAGATAAAAAGGCTCCCTTCTTCTACTTTGCGGGAATCATATACAACAGAAGAAACCTCCTGCTCTGTACTTCCCTGAAGGCATTTGTATTCAAGATGTTCCAATAAGGATAAAAGATTCATTTTTCTCCTCCATCTTCCCTTTTTCCGGTCTGACGGGCAGCACACCGGAGGCGGGAAATATACTGTTCTTATTTTCTGTACATACCATATAGAATAGCACACCTCCCCCCTGTTTTCAACGTTTCTTTGAGGTACGGCCGCCTTGTAAAATATCAGCTTGTTACTGTTCACTCCGTTCTCAGTAACATCAGCTTTTTCCATAAATATCCGCATATTTTTTCCGAAGCCAGATGCCGCCCAGCACAGTCACCAAAGCTGTCACTGCCAGAAGCGTCCACAAATCCCTCCTGGTATCATCTCCGGTCTTCGGATGTGTGGACGCAGTTCTTGCCATCTGTATCTGACCGGAAGCCGGACCCTGGTCATCTCCCTGCAAAGGCAGCCCTTCTTCCGGCGTAATAGCCACCTCTCCTTTTACCATGACAGAAGCGGAGGCCTCCATCAATCGCTCTCCGGTTTCCTTGCTTGTGACCGTCACCTGGTTAAAAAGCTTCTGATCCGCTGTTTTTCCCGGGATCTTCACCACAGCCTGAAGAGAAACTGCCTCTCCCGGCGGGATCTGTTGGATCATTGCCTTTGTACGGCTGCTGTTGAGCGTTACACCTTCCTGCTCCAGAAACTGTGCATGGATCCCTGCTGCCTGAAAGCGCTCCGTTCCCACAACCGAATGAAGCGTTTTTTCACCGGTATTCACGATACAGATCTGATAGGTCACAGTCTCACCCGGTGCAGCGGTTTCTTTGTCTGCAGTTTTCTTTACAGAAAGATCCGCCTTCAGTGCCTCCAGACCATTTATAGTGGAAGCGTTCTTCCGGATCACCTCCTCCACTCTGTCCTTCACCCTGGCCTCTGCTTCCACCTGGTGCTCCAGATCTTTTTCCTGTTCATCCAGAAGCGGCGCCTGTACATAAAAGCTCCTGCTCTCTCCGGCTTTTAATTCTGCAAATTCCGCCACAGCCCCTTCTGTTAGAAGGCCTTCTGCATCTTCCCACAGATGCCGGATCTTAGGGCATGAAAGGCTGCTGGTCAGACGGATATCTGCAAGATCCAGCTTTCCGGTATTGGCTATCTCTACCTGATAACGGATGGTCTGCCCTGCTTTCATTTTTTTATTCTGTGCAATTACCGACAATTCCATATCAGCCTCAGCAGCCTCCACGTCCAGCATAGGCGAGATTCCCTCTGCGATCACCAGCTCTTCCCCGTTTTCTTCTGTCATGAGAAAGGTTCCCGCACCGGTACAGTCCTTCTGAAGCGGTTCCTCCTGAGTCACAGGATAACTGCTTTTCTCTGCCGGAAAACGGTATTCCTGCCGCAGGATCAGCGGGATACGGAAAAAGATCTCATCCTGCCCGTTCTGCTCCACGTTCAGCACGCTTTCCAGCTTTGTGATCTCTGTATCTTCACCGCTCTGGCTCCTTACAGAAATCTGCTGTGCAGCCATATTTTTCGGGACAGAATCCGTTTCCGGAACAAAATACTCCGAAATATACGTGACCAGCGTCAGCTTTTGCGTCTCCTCAAACTCACCTTCCTCTTCATTCCCTACATTTTCCCCTCCGGTCGACGTTCCTTCCGGTGTGAGCGGACCCGTTTTCTCCTGCTCTTCATCCTCCGGCTGTACTGTTTCCCCGGATGCCAGCTGCTCCACGTGCTCATATCCTTCCTCCATTTCTATTCCGATTCCTTCCACAACCTTATCCACCGGCAATTCCTGTTCTGCCTTCTCTTCCTGCTGCAAGTCATCCTCCGGCAGCTCCGGCTCTGGCTCCTTTTCCTGCTGCCAATCATCCTCCGGCAGCTCCTGCTCTTCTTCCTGCTGCAAGTCATTCTCTGGCAGCTCCTGTTCTATCTCTTCTTCCTGCTCCACCGATGGATCTTCAATCTTCTGAAGTTCATCGTCCCACTTCTCATTTTTCTTCTTATCCTCCGAAAACCTTCTCCCGGACAGCCATTCATTCAGGCCACGAATCCGGATCCCAAGCTCCGCCTGTCCGGATTCTATGTCTTTCCAGAACACACTCTGATCGATAAACGGTGCCTGTCCCGGCAAAAAATCTGCTCCCAGAGTCAGCTTCGGTTCTATTGTTCCCCCCAGCATGGCTCCTGCCAGCACTGTCACAATTCCGGCTTTCTTCATCTGTTTCCATATTCTGTTTTTCATGGCTTTTCCTCATTTCTGCCTGATCTGGCATTTCTTATACACATGTTTTTTTTACAGAAACTTACTTTTCCACAGACAAAGGCATCCCTCCCCGGCAAATGGTGCATGATCAATGTTTTTTTCGATAAAATAAAATGGATTTCTGCATCGAAACGATGCGTGAACAGATCCCGCAGAATGCAGGATCAAGACTTTTTCAATGTATCACATTTTCAGACCATGCGCAACCGGATATAAAAATTATAAAGTTTGTTTAAACTTTCTTTATAAATTTTCCATTTCTTTTAGATTAACGACATATTTTAAACATATTTTCTCTATATAATAGGTGTTGGATAGATGAAAAACCACTCTCTATCTCCCCCCTCAAAAAATAGTAGGAAGCAAACCGTCTGACTGGATCAGGCGGTTTTTCCTGTCTCGGAAAACACTCGATTTTCTATTGCATTTCCCACATAGGTCTTTTATAATAAAATATAATACTCGTGCATCGTTTTCGATGTACTCGTTACTGAATACAGTAACTGATTTCATTCCAATTTTTAAGAGAAACGAGGTATTTCCTATGAGCGAAAAAACCGTAGTAGTTGCATTAGGCCACCGGGCACTTGGCACCACACTTCCAGAGCAAAAAACAGCTACAAAACTCGCAGCGAAGGTAATCGCAGATCTGGTAGAGGAGGGAACCCGCGTAGTGATCTCCCACAGCAACGGTCCGCAGGTAGGGATGATCCACACCGCAATGAATGAATTCGGTAAGGCACATCCTGATTATACATTTGCACCAATGTCCGTATGTTCCGCCATGAGCCAGGGTTATATCGGCTATGACCTTCAGAACGCCATCCGTGCTGAGCTTATCTCCAGAGGGATCTACAAACCGGTCAGCACAGTTCTGACACAGGTTGTCATCGATCCATACGATGAAGCATTTGCAGAGCCGGAGAAGATCATTGGACGTGTTCTTAACGCAGAAGAGGCCGAGGCTGAAGAAGAAAAAGGAAACTTTGTCACAAAGGTGGGCGAGGGCCAGTACAGACGTATCCTTGCAGCACCGAAGCCACAGAAGATCGTAGAGATTGAAACCGTAAAGGTCCTCTCTGCAGCAGAGCAGATCGTCATTGCCGCAGGCGGTGGCGGAATCCCGGTTCTTGAGCAGGGAACTCAGCTGAATGGTGCCAGCGCCATCATCGAGAAAGACCTGGCAGCAGGACTTCTTGCAGAAGAACTGAACGCTGACACTCTGATGATCCTTACAAGCGTCGAGAAAGTAAGCCTTGACCACAATACGGATCACGAATCTTATCTGGATACTATTTCCACAGAAGATGCCAAGAAATATATTGCCGGCAAACAGTTTGCGGCAGGCTCCATGCTTCCTAAGATCGAAGCAGGTGTTTCCTTCGTGGAGAAGGGAACCGGACGCCGTACCATCATCACAGACATGGCCCATGCAAAAGACGGCTACCGTGAGAAGACCGGAACTATCATTAAATGATCATTTTACGGACTCAGAATACAAAGTGAACTATAAAACTTCACTTTACATAAAAATATCCCGCAGACGGCTGCTGGTCTTACCGGCAGCTCTGCGGGATATTTTTATATTATCTGGCTGTCCGATCACTGTTCCACAGTTGATCGGACAGCTAGCATTTACATAGATTTTCGCTCAGCGATCTCAGCCATCTTCGCCTCATTCAGGCGGGTATCTCCATGGACACGGCTGTAGGAAAGATATCCGTTCATACGGTCGATCTTGGTCAGGTTTCTGGAACCGCAGACAGGGCATACATCCATCTCCAGTTCCTCATGACCACAATCGTCACAGTATGCAAGAGAAAGGTTCACTCCTTCATAATATCCCAGATCCATGGCTCTGCGGATCAGTGTACGGATAGCTTCCTTATTGTAGCCGATCGGATAACGTACATACTGAATCTTACCGCCATTGCAGAGCTCCCAGAAACGTCCCTCCAGATCCTGTTTCTCGATCGGAGTCACATCCTCTGTTACATGGCAGTGGAAGCTGTTGCTCACATATGGTCTGTCAGAAACGCCCTCAATGATTCCATACATCTTACGGAACTGCTCTACCTGCAGGCCACAAAGACTCTCTGCCGGTGTTCCGTAGATCGCATAAAGATAACCATCTTCCTTCTTGTACTGATTTACCTTGTCATTGATATATTTCAGGACCTCCAGAGCAAACGCCCCATCCTCGGCAATGGATTTGCCATTGTAAAGTTCCTGAAGCTCATTTAACGCTGTGATACCGAAGGAAGCTGTCATAGGCTTCAGGATCTTGCCAATCTTTTCATTCGGTTTCAGATGTCCGCCGTAGAAACCGCCTTCACAGTATGCAAGCGGGTTGGTGGATGCACGCATCTGTCCCAGATATTCGTAAGTGCGAATGTGCAGGTTACGGATCATTTCCAGATAGAAATCCAGAACCTCATAGAAATCTCTGCTCTCCGCTCTGGCCTTTGCAAGGATCATCGGAAGATGAAGGCTTACCGCACCAATGTTAAAACGTCCCACAAAAACAGGCGTATCATTCTCATCCGCCGGCTCCATACCGCCACGCTCATACCACGGACTTAAGAAAGCACGGCATCCCATCGGGCTGATGACCTTCTTGTATTTCCTGTACATACTGGAAATATAGCCTGCGCCGGACATAGACAGCCAGTCCGGATACATGGTTTTGGAGGAACACTCCACACCAGCCTCAAAAATATCCTCACAGCACTTTCCGGGACCATGGATCTCTTTGTCATAAAGGAATACGATCTTCGGGAAAAGTACCGGTTTCTTGTGTCCGGCCTTACCCTGTCCTCCCTGATGGACCTCAAGAAGGGAAACCGTACACATCTTCTCAAACTGCTCGGTTCCGAGACCAAGTGTCACCGTAACAAACGGATAATCACCTCTGGAAGAACCGACGGTATTCAGCTTGTACTCAATTCCCTGCCAGCCCTGGTCATAATCCCTGCGGACCTTATCAAGAGCATACTCAATAGCTCTCTCCTCACGGCCACTCCAGCTCTCATCCGAGTATTTCATAAATTCGGAAATATATTTATCATAGCTCTTCTTTGCATACGGTGCCAGGATCTTATCAACCTCCGGCACTGTAAAGCCACCATACTGCTGTGCTGCTGTACTGAGAATGATATCCCCCATAACATCAAAGGCTGTATCCAGAGTCTTCGGCTCGTTATACCAGACATTGCCCATCTCAAAACCGCCACTTAAAACAGCTGCCACATCGAACAGACAGCAATTCATGGTATCCAGACGTGCAGACTGGTCATGAATATAAATGTAGCCGTCCTTACATGCCTGAAGCTCATTACGGTTCATAAAAAACTTCCGATAGAGTTCCTTGTTCAGCTCATTAAAGATCAGGCTTCGTTTCGTGGCAACAAGGGCGCTGTCTGTATTGGCATTACTTTTATCACCGATATAACGGATCGCCTGACTCTTGGTATAGACATCATCCATCATATGGATAAAATCCAGCTTGTAATTCCGATAATCACGGTAGCTCTTGGCAACTGCCGGATTCACACGCTCCAGAGCCCCCTCCACGATATTGTGCATCTCCTGGATCTCAATCTCATTCTTTCCAAGGGAATCCGCATGCTCCTGGGCAAAACGGCAGATAAAATCCTTCTCCTCGTCTGAAAAAGTATAAAGAATACGCTCTGCGGATTTGTTCACGGCAGCCACGATCTTCTGCGGATTAAACTCCTCTCTTGTCCCGTCTTTCTTGATCACATATAACATTGCTCATCCCTCCCTGTGCTATATATAAGTCGCTATGCAAAATACTATATATAGTACCTATATCTTCTATATATTGTTTTTCATCTATATGTTGTGCTAGGCATGAGTATAACACAGCTGAGGAGAAAAGAAAAGGGATATTTCTGTATACACGAAAATACAGACACTTAGCACTGCCTGATCTCACTGCAGAAATATTCTCACAAATTCGTTCCGATCCAGTCTGCAAGAAAATCCCATAATTTTGGAAGCAGAATGGCCAGTGTCACTATAAACCATATGATCCAGCCTGCCCCACTGCTTTTCTGATCTTTTTTTTGCTGTTTTTTTCCCTGATCTAAAACTTCTGCACGATTTCTGCCCACCGTTGTTTTATTCCTGGTATTAACTGCCGCTGCAGTCTTACGTCCGGCTGCTGCACCTGTATTCCGGCTTCCGGTTAGATTCCGATTCAAATCGGTATTGCGGCTTGCATTCGTATTCCGGTTTATGTTTGTATTCCGGTTCGCGTTCGTATTCCGGTTTACGTTCGTATTCCGGTTTACGTTTCCGTTATGTTGTGTTGTTTGATCAGCATCCTTTCCATACTGCCGCATCATATCCCTCACTTTGGCGGAAGCATGTTTATAATGTATCTCCCGGGGCTCATTCAGATGATATAACACCTCATCATTTCTGTAAGGCATCCCACATAATGAACACCTGCCATTTACAACCTTACCCCCACAAACCTGACACCTTTGACCTGCCATAAGCTCCCTCCATTCTATCCGTCAAAACGGATATTTATATTTCCATCGTAAACATAAGCATTCTTTTTTCAGTATATCACACTAGGCATTTAATACCCAGTATTTTTCTACGATACCTCAAAAGACTTCCCCTCTCATTATATTGCCACTCCACCCATTTTCTGCTATAATACCCCACAGAGCAATAAGCCTAAAAATCATCAGGAGGAGCCGATAATGAATACAATCACAATCCCCGCAACCTATCATGCAGACCTGAACCTCCATGACACACAGATTGCGATCAAAACAGTAAAAGATTTCTTCCAGCAGACACTCTCACAGAAGCTGAACCTTCTTCGAGTATCCGCTCCAACATTTGTAGCACCGGAATCCGGCCTTAACGACAACCTTAATGGTGTAGAGCGCCCGGTAAGCTTTGATATCAAGGCTATCGAAGGAAGCAACGCCGAGATCGTACACTCCCTTGCCAAATGGAAACGCTACGCACTGAAAAAATACGGATTTTCTCACGGAGAAGGTCTTTACACAGATATGGTAGCCATCCGCCGGGATGAAGATCTGGACAATATCCACTCTGTTTACGTAGACCAGTGGGACTGGGAAAAGATCATCTCCAAAGAAGAACGTTCCATGGAGACTCTCAAGGAAACCGTACGCACCATTTACAGTGTCCTTCGTAAAACTGAGAAATACATGGCTGTACAGTATGACTACATCGAGGAGATCCTTCCGAAGGATATCTTTTTTATCACAACTCAGGAGCTTCTTGACATGTATCCGGACTGCACACCGAAGGAACGTGAATATCGGATCACCCGTGAAAAGGGCGCTGTCTTCCTTATGAAAGTCGGCAAAACCCTCACCAACGGCGAGCGCCACGACGGACGTGCCCCGGACTATGATGACTGGGAACTGAACGGTGATATCCTCGTATACTATCCGGTACTTGACATTGCCCTTGAGCTTTCCTCAATGGGAATCCGTGTTGACGAGGACGCACTTGACCGCCAGCTTACCGAAGCAGGCTGTGATGACCGAAGAGAGCTTCCATTCCAGAAGGCCATCCTGAACAAAGAGCTTCCGTACACCATCGGTGGTGGTATCGGACAGTCCAGGATCTGTATGTTCTTCCTTCGTAAAGCACACATCGGAGAAGTACATGTCTCTCTCTGGCCGAAGGAGATCACAGATGCTGCAGAGACACACGGACTTCAGCTTCTCTAAAACAGCCTACAGATTTATTTATAATTTTCGCGGAAATGAGGTAATAACGTGAACATTCTGTTTTTTCTGATTCCCAAAAGCGAAGTAGCCTACATCTTTGAGGATGAAACTCTTCGCCAGACCCTCGAAAAAATGGAGCACCGCAAGTACTCCTGCATTCCTATCCTCACCATGGACGGCAAATATCTCGGCACCATCTCAGAGGGAGATCTCCTCTGGGGCATGCGCCGTGCAGATATCCACGACATCAAGGAAACAGAGGGAATCCCAATCATGGCGATTCCACGCCGTGCCACCTACAAACCGGTCCATGCAGATTCCAATATGGAAGATCTCCTGGATCGCGCCATTAATCAGAACTTCGTACCGGTGGTAGATGACCAGGGCTCCTTCATCGGAATCATAACCAGAAAATCTATCATCAAATACTGTTACAACGAAATAAAAGCCGCACAAAAAACTGCCGGTGAAGAAATCCACTGAGCAGCGGAAAGAAAAAGGATGGCTTCCGTTCCTGCACAGGTAGGAATCGGAAGCCATCCTTTTTTGATCCGGCAGTTGTATTCCGGATTTTTATTTTATTTTTTCGCGGATCATACTCAGTGCATCTTCATCTGCCACAACCGTGAGATCCGGGTGAAGCTGCAGGATAGATGCCGGAACCTTCGGTGTGATCGGTCCGTACAGGGAATTATACAGGGCTTCTGCCTTGGATGTTCCCGTTGCCACAAGAAGGATCTTTTTTGCAGCCATGATATTCCCGATTCCCATAGTGTAGGCCTGTTTCGGGACCTCATCCATGCTTTCAAAAAACCTTGAATTGGCCCTGATGGTACTTTCTGTCAGATCCACACAATGGGTTTCTTTTTCAAAGGCATCTCCTGGTTCATTGAAGCCGATGTGTCCGTTCCCGCCGATACCAAGCAGCTGCATATCCACACCTCCGGTTTGCCGGATGATTTCGTTATACTGTGCACATGCCTTATCGCTATCCTCTTCCAGTCCGTCAGGCACAAAGGTCCGTGCTTTGTCAATATTTACATGGTCAAAGAGATTATGATCCATAAAATAGCGGTAGCTCTGGTCATTGTCGCCGGAAAGTCCCTTGTACTCATCCAGATTCACACTTGTCACCCTGGAAAAATCCAGATCCCCTTTTTTGTACCATTCTACCAGTTGTGCATACATGCCCACAGGCGTGGAACCGGTAGCCAGTCCAAGAACTGCATCCGGTTTCATGATAATCTGTGCAGACATGATATTGGCTGCTTTTCTGCTTACATCCTGATAATCTTTTCCTGCGTAAATAATCATAGTTTTTTCCTCAGCTCTTATTCTGCGATCAGTTTATCCAGAAGCTCCTTGGCCATACGGATATCTTTTTTCTGTTCCTCACCGGAGATCTCACGCTCAATGGTAATATCTCCCTGATAACCGATCTCTTTCAGCTTTGCAATAAATGCAGAATAATTTACTTTACCCTGGCCAAGGGGAACCTCATCACCCAGATGATGTCCATCTGTTGGATATTTTCCATCTTTTCCGTGAATTCCCATGACATACTCACCGAAAACCTCCAGAGCATCTACCGGATTTGCCTTTCCGTACATGATCAGGTTTGCAGGATCAAGGTTAATTCCCACATTTCCTTTTCCGACAGCTTTCTCAATATCCTGGATCGCACGCTTTAATGTTACAGGAGTCTCCTGTCCTGTTTCAAACAGGAAGTTCTGACCATTTTCCTTACATTTTTCCACAATAGCCTTACATGCAACCAATACTTCCTCGTATTTCGGGTCGTATGGATTTTCCGGCATATAGCCAACGTGTGTTGCCAGGTCTGTCACATGGATCTTTTTCGCAAAGTCAGAACCTTCCATAAGCATCTTCAGTCTCTCAACTCTGTAATCAGACGGAATCAGGCCAAGTGTCAGCTGTCCTTCATAGAAATCCCATACTCTGCGGCCTTCCCATCCGCACCAGAATGCGGTTGCGTGGATCCCGTATTTCTCCAGACCTTTATTAATAGCCTCTGCCATAGCATCGTCCTGAAGTGTTGGACGATCCCAACATACCAGCTGGCAGCTATCCACACCCATTTCCTTCAGCTCCGCAAATTTTGCATCAATATCTGTATTGCTTGTAAATTCGATCAAAACTCCAACTTTCATAGGTTCTGTTCTCCTTCCAGTATTATCTCATATTATACTACTTATAACACCAAGATCAGCCTTTTACCGCACCGGCAGTAATACCACCTACAATATGCTTCTGCATCACAACAAAGAAGATAAGACTCGGTATCATGGACATTACGATTCCGGGAAGTGCATGCTCCCAGTCTGCTGTCTGTGCGGAAAACTGCATGTACAGTGCATTCTGGATATTCATTGCCACTGTGTTTCCGCCAACGATCAGCTGGTTGGTGATGATATCATTCCAGGTTGCCAGTGCATCCAAAACAACGACCGTCGTGAGGATCGGTTTCAGAAGCGGAAGTACAATGCTGAAATAGGTGCGGATCTTACCTGCGCCGTCAATACATGCACACTCTTCCAGATCGATAGGAACATTTTTTACAAATCCATGGATCATGTATACTGCCAGAGGCATACATAAGCCCACACTTACCAGAATATATCCGGTTCTTGTTCCAGTCAGTTTCACGTTGGAAACCAGTCTTGTCAAGGTGATCATGTAAGACTGGAACGGAACCATCATCGGCATGATGATCAGAACAAAGCATATTTTGCTGAGTCTGCTTTTTGTTCTTGCGAGCTTATAGGCTGCCATCGGCGCCATGAGCACTACCAGGATGACAGTGCAGAATGTATAGAGCAGTGTGTTAAAGATCAGAGACGGGAAACCGAATTTCGTCCAGGTCTCCATATACATCTTCAGGCTCCATGACTTGGGCAGAGCCAGAAAGTCCTGCAGCATATCATTATAGGGTTTAAATGAGTTTATAAAGATCAATACCAGCGGCATCAGCCAGAAGATCGCACATACAAAAATAATGATCGTCAGTGCATTCACCTGCCGCAGGTTCTTTGGTTTCTTCTTCATTATGCCTCAACCTCCTTACTCTTGGTAATCTTCATCTGAATTGCTGTAATGATCAGAACAAATACTACAAATACAAGAGATTTGGCAGTAGCAAGACCATATTTGCTGTTAACAAAAGCTTCCTTATAAATATTATACGCAACGGAAACAGTTGAATTCGCAGGTCCGCCCTTTGTAAATACCATGATAATATCGAATAACTTAAACGCAAATGTCATTGATGTCAGCATACAGATCGAGATCGCAGGCATGATCATCGGAATTGTGATCTTGCGGAATACCTGGAAAGAGGTTGCTCCGTCGATTCTTGCCGCTTCCAGAAGCTCTCCCGGAACTGCAATGATTCCTGCGATATAATTGACCATGTAAAAACCAAGATTCTGCCATACTGCCATGACAACAACTACATAAAAAGCAAGCTTCGGTGTTCCAAGCCAGCTCCAGTTAAAGAATTCCCATCCTGTAACACTGTAAAGAGCCTCAAAGCCAGGTCCCAGGATAAATTTCCAGATCAGACTGATCGCTGTCAGACTGATGATATAAGGAATATAATAAAAAGCACGACCAAGACTGTTCACTTTGTTCTCACGTGCCATTACGACAGCGACTGTGAGAGAAACAATGTTTACGATAACAACATAAAATACTGCAAATTTAAGAGTAAATCTAACACCTTTCCAGAAAAGCGGGTCAGCAGTAAAGATCTTCACATAGTTGGCAAGTCCTACAAATTCCATGTTCTTGCCGATTCCATTCCAATTAAATACCGAATAGTACAGATTCATTACAAATGGAATATCTGTGGCAAACAGTACAAAAACGACTGCCGGAAAGACAAACAATGCAAAAATTGCCAGATCCTTTGTTTTTTTGTTTTTCAATCCTATCCCCTCCAGAAATTCATTTTTTCTTTGGTTTATATTTGGGAAACAGGCAAAGCTGCTGCCTGTCTCCCTCTTTTGTCAGTTACATTCCGTCAGCCCAAAATCAACAAATCTGTTTCTCTTCGGCTCCTGGAGTTCCTTGTTACTCTGCTGATGTCCAGAAATCCTGGAAGAGCTGTGTTACTTCATCTGCGCTCATGTCTCCAAGCATGTAAGACTGGAGATACGGACCACACTCATCTGCGTAGCTGCCAGGAGCAATCGTGTGGATCCAGCCGTTTGTCTTTCCAGCGTCGATATAGGTCTTGGCATCATTTGCAAGAGCGCCGGTCACTTCCATATCAGACTTTGCACCAGGAACAGCTCCTACACCTTCTGCCATCCATTTCTGGCCTTCTTCGGATGTAAGGATAAACTCACAATACTCTTTTGCAAGATCCAGATTCTTGGAATCTTTATTTACAATATAAGTCCAGTTACAGGAGGATAATACAGTTGCATCATCTTCACCGGCGCCTACCGGGAATGGAAGAAATGCAAGATTTGCATCCGGATTAAAGGAATCCAGTGTAGACTGGCACCAGTCACCCATATGGATCATAGCTGCATCGCCGTTTGCAAGCATATTCTCTGATGTCTCCCAGTCAACCTCAAGCGGCTTGTCCGGACCATACTCTACAGCAAGATCAAGGAACTTGTAAAGGTTCTCCCAGTTAGGCATATCTGCAAATGCTGTCTCACCGGATTTGATCGCATCTACTGTCTCAGCAGCTGTTTTGTCTTTGTCGATCATGAAATGTGTTGCAACCTGTCCTAATACCCATGTTTCCTTTGCAGCAAGTGCAAACGGAGTGATGCCTGCATCCTTCAGCTTCTTGCATGCCTCTTCCAGCTCATCCATGTTTGTCGGAAGCTTGTCGATACCAGCTTTCTCAAAGCAGTCCTTGTTGTAGATCAGGCCCATGTTCTCATAGGTCCATGGAAGAGATTTTACATTTCCCTCGTCATCTTTTCCAAGGTTTACAGCGTCCTCATTGAACTTGTCCAGAACTTCTGTATCATTGCTCCAGTCGTAAGCATAATCATAGTACATTTTCGCTTTTGTTCCGGCCTCAGCATCAAATACGTCTGGTGTATCACCGGAGTTTACTCTGGACTGAAGCAGTGTGTCGTAATCGTTGGCTGCATGCTGTACATCAACAGTCACACCCGGATGTGATTTCTCGAAGGCTTTTACCATCTCGTCATATTCTTCCAGACCATAAGCATGTGCATCAAATACATTCAGTGTTACATTTTCTTCAGCATGTGCAGTTACCCCTCCTGCAACTACCATTGATGAGATCATTGCTGCTGATAACAGAATAGAAATCACTCTTTTTTTCATTTGCATATCCTCCTTTTGAATAGCTTTTTTTATTTTTCTCACTGCCTTTCAGTGAAAATTTCATTATTTGTTTTCGTGTGTGTTTACATACTCTTTTGCCGCATTCCACTCTTTAATCCCAAGCTGTACGGATCTTACTCCTTCGATCAAAGGAGCAACCTCTACAGGTTTATCTTCTCTGACGCATTCCTGGAAATATTTGATCTCTGTATAATATGGTCCCAGATTGGAGACATTGATTCCCGCCACATCACTCTCGCCTTCATATTCAGCTTTGAGCTCTGGCGTCTCCACAGTTCCGTCTTTCTTATATACTGTCAGGCTCGGTGACTGAGCACCGTTAAATTCTATCGTAGCATCCTCAAAATGTGCACGGAACGCTGCATGGAACTTCATTGCCGATGACTCATCCCAAATACCCTCTGCTGTAGCAAAAACATCTCCGAATTCATACTCCGTGATGATATGATTGATCATGCCACTTTCAAATCTGCTGGCTTTTACCTGGAAGCTGTCCGGCTCACCCAGCATATAACGCAGAAAATCAAGATCATGCACGTGAAGATCCAGCACAACGGAACCACTCTTTTCTTCATTATGGAACCAATCCTCAAATCCCCATTTCACATCTCCGCTGATACGCTCCATAGTAATGGATTTCAGCTTTCCGAATTTTTCTGTGTCGTAAGCTTCCTTCAGATATTTATATTCCTCAAAGGAACGTACTACCTGTCCTACCATAACCTTCTTCCCGGATCTTTTTTCTGCTTCAAGAAGCATCTGGCAATCCTCTTCGGTCAGACATACCGGTTTTTCCACCAGTACATTCATCCCTTTTTCCAGTGCCTTCACTGCATGTTCTGCATGCAGATAGCTTGGAAGACAGATATGTACAATATCCAGCTGCTCCTTTTCGATCAGTTCCATTCCGTATTCATATGTGGCAGCTTCCGGAAAATATGATGCCGCTTTGTCCAGAAATTCTTTTCTGCAGTCAGACAGGGCAACTACCTCAACATCATCCTCTTTTTCTGATAAGACTTTCAGGGATAAGTAATGAGTCGTTCCCATTCCGCCGCATCCAATCACGCCTATTCTCATCTCTCTACCTCTCTTTATTTGTCCAGTGGCCTAACTAATATTTCAAAAAATAAAAGTTTTTTGCAAAAACATCTGTGTTTCTTGTTACAAACTCTCTTTTTTGCTGTTCTTAGCTTGGATTTAGGATAGCATTCTTTGCCGTATCTGTCAACATTCTTTCCCGTTTTTTCGTCTTTCAATGTGCATTTCTTCTATAATAAACAATATCTCGAGTATTTTTTGTGCATTTTGCACATTTGTAATCAATTATTTCTATCACTGTACTATTTATCTCCGTTTTTTTACCAGTCTTCCGAAAAAATGCCTGTATTATATTGCTCTTCATTTTAGAATTGTCGTATTTTTATATTTTTCCTTCTATAAATAGTCAATATTTTCTTTGTACAGCCACATATTGATTATTTTCTGCATCTATGATAGGATATATTTAGTACGGAGACTTTACCATTTTTCGGTACCGTTTATTTTTAAAGGATTGGAGATGAAAAGAAACTATGAAACTTGTTAATCAGCAGGTTATTAAGAACACGAATATGAAACGGCTCTATACTTCCATCTATTCCAGTCCCGGAATATCCAGAGCACACCTTGCCAAGCAAACGAAGCTCAGCAAAACAACCGTATCTACTCTTGTAGATGAACTGATCGAACGGGGATTCATTGTGGACAACGGTATCGGAGAATCCGACAGCATCGGACGTAAGCCGAACTGCCTTCAGGTCCGGATGAACAGCTACTACGTTGTTGTCATGAACTGGCATGAAAATGCTGTCGAAGCTTATCTTGTGGACATTGCCGGTACTTCCGTCTTTCATGAATCACGGAAGCTTTCCGAAGACGAAAATCATGTCGCATGCTCCGGCTCCTGTTTCCAGGAATCCATTCTGGAACACTGTGCTCCTGACCGTATCCTTGGCATCTGCATAGTAATGTCCGCCATGATCGACGCCTCCAGCAATGAAGTATATTCCACGACCCTGAATCTGCCTTCCATGGAAAGCACTCAGATCATTAAATCTCTGAAGACTGCATTCCCGGGATACCCGGTTGATCTTCTCAATGATACCGCCTGCTATTCCTACGCGGAAAAGGTCTATGGCAATATAAAAGAGAAAAATTTTGCTTTTCTCAATTTCGGCCGCGGCATCGGTGCCACCCTTTTCACAGAAGGAAGCATGCTTGGAACTGCCAGTGGTTCCTCTACCCAGTTCGGCCATTATTCCATCGATCCTCACGGTCCGGAATGTATCTGCGGAAATCACGGATGTCTGGAAGTTATGATCTCGGAGCAGGCTCTGAAAAACAGGATCCCGGAATTCGGACAGATTCCATCCTTAAGCGCACTTTCAGAAATCACCTTCTCAGATCTGGGAAAGGCTGCCACCTTCCGCGATCCAACCGCTCTTGCTATGGTAAAGGAGATGGCATGGGAGCTGTCCATCGCCCTGAGTAATCTGATCAGTACCGTAAATCCATCTCTGATCGTTCTTGGCGAATATTTTCTCAATGAAGTACGGGAAGACCTGAAAAAAACCGGGTTCCGCAGGATGGTAGATAACGTGACTGTCCGTTACTCCCAGCTCCAGAGTGATTCGTTCCTGAACGGAGCCATGAAATACTTTTTTGATATCCACTATTCTTTTACAAATCAGGATCCGACGAATTTTTTTATCGGATGATATAAGGAGGAAGCCATGAAAAAACTGAAAGCTGCTATTGTAGGCTGCGGCCGTATTTCCGTCTCTTATGCGGATGCATTCCATCGTCTCAGCGATGAAGTAGAATTAGCATATGCCGTTGACAAAGATCCAGCTCTTGCCAAAGCCTTTGCAGAGGAATTTAACTGTTCCTGGACTACGGACTTTGATGAGATCCTGGATAAGGATATTGATGTGGTACATCTCTGTCTGCCGCATTTCCTGCACCCGGTCATGGCCATCAAAGCCATGAAAGCCGGCATTAACGTCCTTACCGAAAAGCCCATTGCCACCTGTCTTCAGGATGCAGACAGAATGATCCGTACCGCCGAAGAAACTCATGTAAAGCTGGGCGTTATCTTCCAGACCCGTTACACAAAAAGTGTAGAAAAGCTCCGCGAAATGATCCAGCGGGGTGATTTCGGAAAAATCCTTACCGCACGTTCCTATCTGACCTGGAACCGTCCGCTCGACTATTACAGCGGAAGTGACTGGAAGGGAACATGGGACAAAGAGGGCGGCGGTGTTCTCATCGACCAGGCGATCCACAGCATTGATCGTGTTCGATATATGCTGGATTCCGATGTGGAATGGATCGACGGAAGTGTTCATAATTATGTTCATCATTTTGTAAAAGTGGAGGATGCCGCAGACGCTGCTATCATGTTTAAAAACGGCTGTCTTTACAATCTCTATGCCTGCAACATTTACGGAGCCGATTCCCCGATCAATATTGAACTGATCGGAGAAAAAGGACGCCTGGGTCTTAAGCAGGACATGGGCTATTACGAGCTGGACGGCACCTATGCCGAGATCCGAAACACTTATGAGACCACAAATGTGGGCCCTGATTACTGGGGAAGCAGCCATCACCTGCAGATCCGTGACTTCTACCGTTCTGTCCGTGAGGATCTTCCTGTTGCCATCGACGGACTGGAAGGCAGAAAAACCCTTGAAATGGTAAAGGGCATCTACCTTTCCTCTGCCAGAAGAGAACGCATCTCTCTCCCCTTTGAGGATGTAACCTACAGTGATCTGAACCAGCCGGTGAAATAACTACGTCACTATTCTGTAACTATAAAAAACGGATGCTTTATCTCCTGCAGCATTTCCACAGGAGGATAAAGCATCCGTTTTTAATATTCTTATATTTATAATGTCTTTGAAAGAAACTCTCGAAGTCTCTTATTCTTTGGATTTGCAAAGAATTCCTTAGGAGAATTTTCTTCCTGGATCTTTCCTTCATCAATGAAGAGGACTCTGGTTGCCACCTCGCGGGCAAAGCCCATCTCATGAGTTACCACAACCATGGTCATGCCGGATCTTGCAAGCTCCTGCATCAGTTCCAGGACCTCTCCTACCATCTCCGGATCAAGAGCAGATGTAGGCTCATCAAACAGCATCACGTCCGGGTTCATGGCAAGAGATCTTGCAATGGCGATACGCTGCTTCTGACCGCCGGAAAGCATGTCCGGATAGGAATCTGCCTTATCCGGAAGACCTACTCGCTCCAGAAGCTCCAGTGCCGTTTTTTCAGCCTCTTCCTTACTCATAAGATTCAGAGTCACAGGTGCGAGCATAATGTTCTCTTTTACTGTCTTATGTGGAAAAAGATTAAACTGCTGGAATACCATTCCGATCTTCTGACGATGACGGTTGATATCCACCTTGGAATCTGTGATGTCGGTTCCCTCAAAGAGGATTTTTCCCCCGGTCGGCTCCTCAAGGAGATTCAGGGAACGGAGGAATGTAGATTTACCACAGCCGGATGGTCCGATAATGGCTACTACTTCACCTCTGCGGATCTGTGTGGTGATCCCGTTGAGAACCTGATTGCCGCCATAGGCCTTTTCAAGTCCCTGTACATCCAGAAGCACTTCATTACTTACGCTCATTGGTTCTCAGCCTCCTTTCAAGTCTTCCTACCAGATAGGTAAGGAAGCAAACGATCACAAGATAGATCGCAGCTACTACCAGCAGCGGGAACAGTGCACTGTAGGTCTGGCTTCGGATAATGTCTCCGCCACGGGTCAGATCCATAAGTCCGATATAACCACTGATGGATGTCTCCTTCAAAAGTACGATCAGCTCGTTTCCAAGGGCCGGCAGGATGTTCTTGACCGCCTGCGGAAGAATGATCTTGATCATAGTCTGTGTATAGTTAAGACCCAGGCTCCGTCCTGCCTCAAACTGTCCCTGATCAATAGACATGATACCGGAACGGACGATCTCAGCCACGTATGCAGCAGAGTTCATACCAAAGGCGATAATGGCAACAACTATCTTACCCGGATCTATGGTTGCAAAAATAACATAAAATACGATCAGCAGCTGTACCATCGTTGGGGTGCCACGGATCACAGTCAGATAAACACGACAGATCACATTAAGGATCTTAAGCTTACCTGTCTTATCATGTGTAGAACGGACAATAGCAATGACAAATCCCAGAAAAATACCAAGAAGTACAGCAAAAAAAGTAATGATGATGGTATTTTTCAGACCGGACAAAATGAACTGCCAGCGATTGTCGTCCAGAAAGTTAAACTGAAACTGTTCAATAAGACTCAAAATTTCCACCCTTTCCAAAACTACAGGTTCCGAAATCCGGAAAACATACCCGGATATCCGGAACCTGATCATTCGCTACTGAACCCTGCAACGAATATCTGTTTCTCAGCTTATCCGTTCAGAATCCTCTGATTTCTCTGTGCAAAATTATTTCTTTACAATAACAACCTGCTCTGCAGTTGTGTACGGATCAGTGAAATCAACGCTCTTTTTACGATCCTCTGTTACTGTCATTCCTGCAGCACCGAAATCAGCTTTTCCGGATTTAACAGAATTTACGATCGCATCAAACTCCATATCCTCGACCTTCAGCTCATATCCAAGCTTGTCGCAGACAGCCTGAGCGATATCAACATCAATACCTACGATCTTATCTCCGTCATAGTATTCGTATGGCTGGAAGGTTGCGTTTGTTGCCATGGTAAGAGTTCCCTTGGAGTGATCTGCATCCTTAGGAGTCTCATACGGTGTCTTACCTGCATCATCACCGATGTAGTTATCTCTGATGGAATCCAGAGTTCCGTCATCCTTCAGCTCCTTCAGCGCTTCGTTGAACTCTTTGGTAAGGTCTGCATTATCTTTGGAAAGACAGATTGCATACTCCTCTTTATCAAAAATATCCTCAACGATCTCAAGATCATCGTTTTTCTCAACAAATTTCTTAGCAGGCTCGCTGTCGATCACTACGCAGTCAATCTTACCCTGTTTCAGAGCCATAACAGCGTCATTACCTTTGTTGTATCTCTCTACTGTTGCGTCTTTAACCTCTGTAGCGTCTGCATCACCGGTTGTTCCAAGCTGAACACCGATCTTCTTACCCTCCAGATCATCTGCGCTCTTGATCTCATCTGCTGCAAAAACAGCGGATGTCATAGAAACTGTCATAGCTGCTGCAAGTGCAAGTGCCATAAATTTTCTCTTCATTTTTTCTTCCTCCTGAATTCTATGTACTTTACGTTAACTGTCTCTCTGCTTGTGTCAGTCCAATTCGTAATGTACAGCATAATTATACATCTCCATGCATATTACTTTGTTTTATGATACCATGTTTCTGACAAAATGCAAGCACATAAAATCCATAAATACGAAAATCCACTTCTAATTTACCGGAATTCCACAGGGAAAATTCACTTTTCGATAACAATTGTCCAATATACTATACTATTAAAGGCAACAAATGGAAAAAACCTGCGTGTTTTTTCCATGGGGTCTTGTGTTCCAACAGAAAAAACAAGTATAATATTCAGAAACAAGAGGAGGTTACTATTATGAAATTCACGAAAATGCACGGCATTGGAAACGATTATGTATATGTAAACTGTTTCGAGGAAACTGTTAAGGATCCGGCCGCAGTGGCAAAATTTGTCAGCGACCGTCATTTTGGCATTGGTTCCGATGGTCTGATCCTGATCCGCCCGTCTGAGATTGCAGACTGCGAGATGGATATGTACAATCTGGACGGCTCTCAGGGTGCCATGTGCGGAAACGGTATCCGCTGCGTTGCCAAATATGTCTATGACCACGGCATTGTGGACAAAACTTCTTTAAGCATCGCCACAAGAAGCGGTATCAAATATGTGGATCTTACTATCCGCGACGGCAAGGCCTCCATGGTAAAAGTCAACATGGGCTCCCCGATTCTCACTGCAAAAGAGATCCCGGTGGTTGCCGAAACCGAGCAGGTGATCGACGCTCCCATCACCGTCGACGGAAAAGAATATCACATGACCGCAGTTTCCATGGGTAATCCTCATGCCATCATCTACGTAGACGATGTGAACAGCCTTGACCTGGAAAAGATCGGCCCGTCCTTTGAAAATCACGTATGCTTCCCGGACAGAGTCAACACTGAGTTTGTTCAGGTGATCGACCGCCACACCGTAAAGATGCGTGTATGGGAGCGTGGCTCCGGAGAAACCCTTGCCTGCGGCACAGGCGCCTGCGCAGTTACGGTAGCTTCCATCCTCAATGACAAGGTTGACGGCAGCAAACCGGTTACTGTACAGCTTCTTGGCGGAGACTTAAACATCTCCTGGGAAAGAGATGAAAACCTTGTATATATGACAGGACCTGCAACTACGGTGTTTGACGGAGAGATCGATCTTGGATTTTTAGGTGAATAAATGAAAAAGGAGGGAGCTTTTCGAAGCTCCCTCCTGCATATTATACTTTTCAGATAAATACCAGAACCCTCTCCACGATAAACACCGCCGCACACGCCAGCAGGGCTACTGTGATCAGGCTTTTTTCCTTATATGCAGCAATAAGTGCTACCAGGAAACCTGCTGCACCGGAGATGATGCTGTCTGTGGCCTTCAGGATGGCCGGGAAGGTCATGGCTGCCAGACAGGCATATGGCACATAATACAGAAAGGACTTGATAAACGGGCTTCTGATCTCGTTTTTTGCAAGAGCAAGGGGCAGCATACGGATGAGATAGGTGACAATTGCCATCACCAGGATATAAAGATATACATTATGACTCATGAACGGCTTCCCCTTTCTCTTCCAGCGGGCAGAAATAAGCTGCCAGGCCTGCTACCAGAAGTGTTGTGATAATGATCATAAATCCGGATGATACCTGTTTTAACACCGGTGTCACCGCAAAAACAGTACTGACTGCCATGGATGCCACAACCACCCCAAGAACCGGTCTGCTCTTTTTGGACGGCGGGATGATGATGGCCAGGAACATTCCGTAAATGGCAACGCTCAACGCACTAAGCATAAAATCCGGCAAAAGGCTTCCGGAGATTCCTCCTGCCAGAGTTCCAAGAGTCCATCCGGGAATTGCCACGCACATGGCTCCGTAATTATAAAATACGCTGACCTTTCCCTCCTGGGCCGCACTGATCCCGAAAATTTCATCGGTGATACCAAAAGCAGCGATGTATTTCAGGATACCGGACTCCTCACGCCGGAATTTCTGGGACAGGGAAAATGACATCAGGCAGTATCTCAGGTTGATGATCAGCTGGGTCATTGCCATCTCCCACATGGAGCCTCCCGCAAAAATAATGTCCAGTCCCGCAAACTGACCGGCCGATGTCAGGTTGGTCAGGGAGATCAGAACTGCCTGCCAGATACGCAAGCCGCCGGCAACAGCCATCATGCCAAAGGTAAAGGATACCGCAAAATATCCAAGAGCGATGGGAACTCCATCCTTCATACCTTTTCTGAAACTTTCTCTTTTCATCGATTTCCTCCATTGTATGTACATTCCGTTATAAAACGCAACTATGAAAAGCACCTTTGCAGGCTTCTCCGATCTGTGCAGCGATCACCAGCGTCTCGTCTTACAGCGATCCAATAAATTAGTGCATCGCTATAGTTCGTTGTACATGTAAATAAGAGCGTGTCCGGAAACTTTTCTGCTTCCTGACACGCCCCTTTATTGTAGCATTGCCATATCAAAACTTCAATACTTCACAGCAAACACAGCTGTGCTTTTTCACCGATTTTATGCTTTTTCCACTATTTTATAGTAAGATCTGGCTGTCATGGAGTAGATCAGTCCATAGACCAGCGCAAAGGCCAGAACCGTTCCCGCAGTGCAGCCCACGTACAATTTTGTATTGGCCATTCCGAACAGCAGCAGGAGCCGGCGGATCAGCGGAAATGCCATGGAAATATGCACCATTGCCATCACAAGCGGGATAAAAAATACCAGAAGGATCTGTCTGCGGATAGCTCCTTTCACCTCTCTGCGGCTCATACCTACTTTCTGCATGATCTGGAACCTTCCCTGATCTTCGTAGCCCTCTGAGATCTGTTTGTAGTAAATGATCATCGCCGTTCCCATAAGGAACAGTGCTCCCAAAAAGATTCCAATAAACAGGATCGTTCCATTATCTACATAATACGTTTCGTACTCACTCTGGCGGACACCACCGATCACGATGGTATTCTCTGAAAAGCCACCGCTTCTGCAGTAATCTTTCAGTGCCTGATAAACAGCCTGGCCATACCGGATCTTTTCCTCCCCGCTGCCACGGATATCTACACCCAAATGAACTGTGAGATCTTTTCCAGCCTCGTAGGCATCAAGACCTTCATACATCTTTGTCCGAAGCCCGTCAATATACTCGAAATCGGAATCCGTCACAACAATTGCCGCCATATTGGATACCAGATTGTTCATGGCACTTAAAGGTGCTTTTTCCAGCCATTTTTTTACTGCAAAATCCCGGTCATCAATTTTTAATATGTCTTTTTCCTTTTCAGACGGATACCAGGCAAAGATCTCGCCGTCGTGAAGATCTGTTTTTTCACCGGTAAGTTTCTCATACTCAGACTGACGGATCGTATACAGATCTACGGATTTTCCATCTTCTGAGTAACTGTAAGCCTGTCCGATCATAATACCGTTTTTTTCCTGCCTGCAGCCGATCTCGAGATAAGTTTCGTCCACTGTTTTTTCTGCCGGCACCTGATCATTTTTGATTGCCTGTGCAAAAACTTTCTGAATCTGTTCACTCTGTTCCTGGCTGATGCCCGAAATCCTGGCATCCGTATCAAAAGGATACCGGTTCACCATGATGTCACCCATTCCAAAATACAGCGACACAGTCATAGAAAGAAGCAGGAGCACTCCTGTACTTAAAATACAGATGCTGGCCAGGCCTGCCGCATTTTGTTTCATACGATAGATCATGCCGGAGACACTGATAAAGTTGCCGGTTTTATAGTAGAACTTTTTGTTCTTTCGCAAAAGTTTCAGGATTACAATGCTTCCTGCGGTAAAAAGAAGATACGTTCCTGCCATAACCAGAATCACTGCCAGAAGAAAAATGAAAATTGCCTGGATTGGGGATTCCGTGGTTACTGCCAGATAATATCCCACTCCAAGAGAAATCATCCCCAGAAGTGCCATGAGCCATTTTGCCCGGGGCTCCTTCTCTCCTGTGTTTCCGCCTCTCAGAAGTTCTATGGGGTTATTCATCCTTACTCTGGTAAGATTCAGTGCCAGAATAACAAGAAAAATCCCTCCAAATCCTGCGATGCAAAACAGGATTCCTGTAATGGAAACATAAAATCCCAGCACTGCCGGAACATGAAGAAAACGGAAAAGCAAAAGCAGGGAGAGCTTGCTTCCAAGGATGCCAATCCCGATCCCTGCCGTCAGAGAAAGCAGCGAAGTCATGCTTGTTTCCAGAAACATCACTTTTCCGATATGGCCTTTTTCCAGTCCCAGAATGTTGTAAAGCCCGATTTCTTTCTGTCTGTGTTTCATGAGAAAACTGTTGCTGTAGATCAGAAAGATAACGCAGAAAATTCCAACAACCACTTCACCGGTTCCTACGATCATCCTCACTTCTGCTGCCTGGGGCACTGCTTTCTCCAATGTGGGACAGTCCCGCAGAAATTCCATCATATACATCATGGCAATGCAGAAAATGCAGGTAAGCATATAGGGAACATAGGTGCTCCGGTTATTCCGGATGTTCTGCACTGCCAGTTTTCCAAACATTCCTTTACGCATAGGTCTCACCGCCTGTCGTAAGGATCGTCAGGGTATCTGCAATCATCTGGTACATTTCCTGTCTTGTTTTTGTGCCACGGTAGATCTGGTGGAACACTTCGCCATCCTTGATAAAAAGTACTCTGGATGCGTGGCTGGCGGCCTGCGCGCTGTGAGTTACCATGAGAATGGTCTGGCCTTCCCGATTTACCTCATTGAACATGGAAAGAAGATCGGAGGCTGCACGGGAATCCAGGGCTCCGGTCGGTTCGTCCGCAAGGATCAGCTTCGGATCTGTGATCAGTGCCCTTGCAACTGCTGCTCTCTGCTTCTGTCCGCCGGAAACCTCGTAGGGGAATTTTTCCAGAAGCTGGTTGATGTGAAGGGCTTTTGCAATGGGACGGATCTTCTGCTCCATCTCCTGATAATCTTCCCCTGCCAGCACGAGAGGAAGATAAATATTGTCCCGGAGGCTGAAGGTGTCCAGAAGATTGAAATCCTGGAACACGAAGCCTAAGTTCTTCCGACGGAATGCGGAAATTTCTTTTTCTGTCAGGTGAGTAATGCTTTTTCCTTCCAGAAGCACTTCGCCGGATGTGGGGCGGTCCAGGGCTGCCAGAATATTCAGAAGTGTTGTTTTTCCGGAACCGGACTCTCCCATGATCGCCACATATTCTCCTTCTTCCACCGAAAATGTCACATTGAAAAGTGCCTGCACTTTATTTCCGCCGAAGCGGGTGCTGTATATCTTTTTTACATTTGTTACTTCCAGTAATGCCATACGCTAATTCCTTTCTTATCTGTATTTAC
Source organism: Blautia sp. MB18-30 (assembly GCF_023669475.1). Classification (NCBI taxonomy): domain Bacteria; kingdom Bacillati; phylum Bacillota; class Clostridia; order Lachnospirales; family Lachnospiraceae; genus Blautia; species Blautia sp. MB18-30. The sequence goes on from NZ_JAMOYY010000007.1 coordinate 77,552, forward strand.
AGCGATCCAGGGAGTCGTGCATCATGTTCTAAAGCGATCGAACCTGATGTAAGAATTACCCGAAACGCTATGTTATGGTTTCAGTATAAGAAAATTCTCCGGCGGCTGCCATCGAAGTGGCTTACATTTTACGGAGGAAGCTTACATTTGTGTAAGGTTAATACATCTCCAGATCTTTTTTCCACAGGCTCATCCGAACTTCCGTGCCTTTATCCACCTGGGAATCCACAGTGATCTCGTGACCCAGTTTTCTCAGGATCTTCCGGCTTAAATACAGACCGATCCCGGTAGCACGGTTGTCCTCCCGTCCATTGACGCCTGTGTAGCCTTTTTCGAAGATGCGCGGAAGATCCTCCGGCTGGATTCCGATGCCGGAGTCTGCGATGACCAGAGTTGCCGGGGCCGTATTACAAATCCCCGGAGCCGTATTCTGCTTCAAATTTGGATTCTCAGATACCCTGTTTCCACGCTCATCCTCCAGCCAGATTTCAATGCCGCCCGTTCTTGTATATTTCAACGCATTGGAAAGAATCTGTCCAATGACAAAACCAAGCCATTTTTCATCGGTAAGAACGATCGCATCTGTCCCCTCATATGATAACGAAAGCTTTTTTGACACAAAGATCCCTGCGTATTTATGGATCTGCTCCCGGATGATCCGATCCAGCGAGCATCGGGTCAGCTTCAGATCGGCGGACATGTCCTCCGTGCGAAGGTAGCCCAACACCATCTCCACATACTGTTCAATGCGAAAAAGCTGTGCCCCGGACTCCCGGTTCTCCTCCGGCTCCTCCCGAAGCAGCAGGCGTAGAGCAAAGATCGGCGTCTTGATCTGATGTGCCCACATAGTGTAGTAATCGGTCATTTCTTCCAGAGAACGCTGCCGTTCTGTCTCCGCACCCATCCGCATGCCGTCCAGTTTCCGGATGATATCCCTGTAAAGAAGCTCCACCTCATCGGTGGTCTCGCCCAGCCGGTCCAGATTAATCTCCGGAGCTTTTTCCACCAGGATTAAGTTCTGCACCTTCTGTCTGTAACAGGCATAACCGTATAAAAAAACGGCAGCTCCTGCTCCCAGCCACAGAACTGCCAGATAGACCGCCGCCTCCAGGGGAAGCTGGTACAGGCAGATCACTGCTGTCGACACAGCCGCCATAAAAACACAGGCGATGAAAAAAATTTTTGTCTGTTTTAAATATGCTCGAAATGATTCCATAAAAACCTCACACCATATATCCAAGACCTTTTCGCGTGATGATAAAATCCACAAGGCCTGCCGCCTCCAGTTTTTTGCGAAGGCGTGTAATGTTTACGGTCAGGGTGTTGTCATCCACAAAGCTGTCACTTTCCCACAGTTTTGTCATAATGGCATCTCTGGATACCGGTTTCCCTGCCTGGGAAAAAAGCAGTTCCAGGATACGCAGTTCATTTCTGGTCAGTTCCGTCTCCTCCCCGTTCCAGGTCAGTGTCGCTCTGGAAAGATTGAGAACCGCGCCTTTATGTTCCAGGACATTTCCCGGGTTTCCGAAGGAATAGGTTCTGCGGAGGATTGCCTGGATCTTGGCCACCAGTACGTCCATATCAAAAGGCTTGGCAATAAAGTCATCGGCTCCACGGCTCATGGCCATGACCATGTTCATGTTATCCGCTGCGGAGGAGATGAAGATCACCGGCACCTGGGAAACCTTTCGGATTTCCTCACACCAGTGAAAGCCATTATAAAATGGAAGTTTCAGATCCAGAAGAACAAGCTGAGGATCTTTCCCCGCAAATTCCTGCAGTATATTGGAAAAATCCTCAGCCAGAAAAACGTCATATCCCCAGGAACTGAGATGCTTTTTCAGAAGATTCGCGATTGTTTCGTCATCTTCTACAATAAAAATACGATACTTCATTCCTGTTTGTCCCTTTTATGCGATTGATTACGCCTCTGCTTCTCCATCCGGATCTACCAGGCGGTTCAGAACCTGGAATCCATTGTTACGGAGAACACTCTCTGCAACCAGAAGATCCTCACAGTGCATGATCGCTACCGGAACTTTCAGGCCTCTGTGGAAGAAGGTGTAGATGTAATGAAGGTTTACGTTGCTGTCGCCCATGACACTAAGAAGCTTGTCTAACCCACCGATCTCATCCTGAAGGTCTACCAGGATAGCCTGTGTGATACGAGTCATGTATCCATGCTCAGCCATGATCTCATCTGCTCTTTCCGGATTGTCGCATACCATACGGAAGTTTGCAAACTCCGGTGCGTCAAAGCAGCCGAAACCGTAGATATCGATCTGATTCTCTGCAAGAATCTTTGTAACTTTCTGAAGACTGCCTGGAGTGTTTTCTACGAAGACGATGTTCTGTTTTACCATAATAATTTTCCTCTTTTCTGTTATTCTTTTTTATTTTCTTTTTTTATTTTAGCATGAAATTTGGTGGAAGTGAATCCCTTCCCCAGCGGGGCCCTTCCGGGATGGAGCGTTTTGCGTATACATTCATACATTAAAGCGTAACGCTTTTAATCATTAAATTCAGGTATAAGTATACCCATCTCGACATGAAATGTCAACCATCTTTTCCAGGCCCCAAATCTCAAACATAAAATATCATAACATAAAATTCCCAATATAAAAAAGGCCAGACACACATCCAACAGACATGCGTCCAGCCATCCATTTTTTACTTACAGTTATTTTGGCAAAAAACTCAATCCAACTCTTCGTCTACATACTTCTGTATATTAGAAGCATTCACATACTTCCTAACCTTCGCCCCGTCAGTAATGACAAGCGTCGGGGCCTGACGGATCCCATACTGCTTGACAAGCTCGGGATTCTGCTCAGCATCGATAATCTCCAGCTCTTCGCCTTCCAGCATTTTCTTTGCCATACGGCAATTCGGACAAGTGCTAGTCGTAAAAAGATATTTATGAGATTCCACAGGCTGGATCTCCACCTCGTCACCCTTCATGGTCATCACACTGGTATGGACCTTTTTCAGATGGGAATGGGTAATATCATAGAGGGTACGGTTCTTGTACTCCTGGGTCTTACCATCGTTCCAGTTCTGTACAGGACGGTAATATCCTGTGATACGGCTGTAAACCTCAGCCTTCTTTCCACATTTCGGGCAGGTGAAATGCTCGCCGCTGATGTAGCCATGCTCCTGACATACGGAATAGGTCGGTGAGATGGTGTAATAGGGCAGGCGATAATTCTCTGCGATCTTACGTACCAGCGCTGCCGCTGCCTTCCAGTCCGGAAGCTTCTCCCCAAGGAATGCATGGAATACGGTTCCTGAAGTATACAGAGTCTGCAGATCGTCCTGAATATCCAGTGCGTCAAAAATATCCGCAGTGTAATCAACCGGCAGATGAGAGCTGTTTGTGTAATACGGAGTGTCGCCCTCTTTTCCCGCTGTTTTGATATCCGGATAACGGCTTCTGTCGTGTTTGGCAAGACGGTATGCAGTGGACTCTGCCGGTGTTGCCTCCAGGTTGAAAAGCTCTCCCGGATACTGCTCCTGATAGTCTGAAAGACGACTTCTCATATGCTCCAGAACCTCTTTTGTAAACTTCTGGGTTTCCGGATCTGTCATGTCTTTTTTCAGCCAGCAGGCATTTAAGCCCGCTTCGTTCATTCCCACAAGACCGATGGTGGAAAAATGATTGTCAAAGCTTCCAAGATATCTCTTCGTGTACGGATACAGTCCCTCATCCAGAAGCCTGCTGATCACATCTCTCTTGATATGAAGAGATCTTGCGGAAATATCCATCATGTGGTCCAGGTGCTGATAAAATTCCTTCGGCGTTCTGGAAAGGTATGCGATACGCGGCATATTGATGGTAACAACGCCTACAGAACCTGTACTCTCACCGGAGCCAAAGAATCCACCACTCTTTTTGCGGAGCTCACGGAGATCCAGACGGAGGCGACAGCACATGCTGCGGATGTCGCTTGGCTTCATATCACTGTTGATATAATTGGAAAAATACGGAGTACCGTACTTGGAAGTCATCTCAAAGAGAAGACGGTTGTTCTCGGTATCAGACCAGTCGAATTCCTTTGTGATGGAGTAGGTCGGGATCGGATACTGAAATCCACGTCCGTTGGCATCTCCCTCGATCATGGTCTCGATAAATGCCTTATTGACCATATCCATTTCTTTCTTACAGTCTTTGTATTTGAAATCCATGTCCTTGCCGCCTACGATAGCCGGAAGCTCTGCAAGGTCGTCCGGAACGGTCCAGTCCAGTGTAATGTTGGAAAATGGTGCCTGAGTGCCCCAGCGGCTTGGAGTATTTACGCCATATACAAAGGACTCAATGCATTTCTTAACCTCCGGATAGGAAAGGTTGTCTGCCTTTACAAAAGGTGCCAGATAAGTATCAAAGGATGAAAATGCCTGTGCGCCCGCCCATTCGTTCTGCATGATACCCAGGAAATTCACCATCTGGTTGCAGAGTACACTTAAATGCTTTGCAGGTGCAGAAGTGATCTTACCCTCAATACCACCAAGTCCCTCTCGAATCAGTTGCTTCAGGGACCAGCCTGCACAGTAACCGGTCAGCATGGACAGATCATGGATATGGATATCTGCATTTCTGTGTGCATCTGCGATCTCGTTGTCGTAGATCTCAGACAGCCAGTAGTTTGCGGTAACTGCTCCGGAGTTGCTTAAGATCAGACCTCCTACAGAATAAGTAACCGTTGAGTTCTCCTTTACACGCCAGTCCTCAACCTTTACATAGCTGTTTACGATTTCTTTATAGTCAAGGATGGTGGATTTCATATTGCGGATCTTCTCACGCTGCTTACGATAAAGGATATACGCCTTGGCAACATCAGAATATCCGGCCTGGATCAGTACGTTCTCCACACTGTCCTGGATATCCTCAACAGAAATCCGGTTGTTCTCGATCTTATTCTGAAAATCCGCTGTAACACGAAGTCCCAGAAGATCGATCATATCCGAACTGTAATTCTTACCTTTGGCATCAAATGCCTTATCAATTGCCGCAGTGATCTTCCCCATTTTAAATTCGTCTAATTCACCGTCTCTTTTTACTACCTGAAACATAAGAAAATGCCTCCCTCATGCATTTATTTATAAGCGGATATTTCATTCCGCCTCACTTGCCTGCTTACGAACACACTCCGTTTCACGATCTGTGTTCAAAGCGCTGTAGGCTTATTGTATCAGACACGCCTCTTTGCGTCAACATAAAAAGTACCATATATAGTGCCCGTTTTGTTCACGGTACTATATATGGTACTGAGTAGATATTTTAACATTATGTGACTTTCGGATAGATTTCCCGCGGAACTCTTGCTTTTACAGCAATCCCTCCTTCGGTATACTCTTCCGAAAGAAGCTGTCCATACTCACGGATCAGCTGGATCTGACCGGCCTCCGAATAAGGAAAAAGCCGTTCCATATAAATCTGTCCTTCTGCCAGTATCTCAGAAAGAAGCTGCTTAAATTCCTCAAGCCCCTCTCCTGTCCGTGCGGAAATCTTCAGCGTATGGTCTGCTCGGAGATCCCGAAAGCTCTCCCCGGAAACACGGTCCTGCTTGTTAAAAAGTGTGATCGTCTTTTTTCCAAGGGCACCAAGCTCTTTCAGGGTTTCATATACGATATGCATCTGCATCTCCGCCTGAGGATTGGATGCATCTACCACATGAATGATATAATCCGCATATTTGGCTTCCTCCAGGGTACTCTTGAAGGCTTCCACCAGATTGTGGGGAAGCTTGCGGATAAAGCCTACGGTATCCGTAAGAAGAAGCTGCTGTCCGTCATCCAGTGTCAGAAGACGGGTAGTCGGATCCAGTGTGGCAAACAGCTTATCCTCCGAAAGCACCGAAGCGCCTGTCAGTGTATTCAGAAGTGTTGACTTTCCTGCATTGGTATAGCCAACAATGGCTGCTGTCTTCAGATTTCCCACAGCTCTTCTGGAACGGATCAGCTCTCTGTGCTTTTCTACCTGGGAAAGCTCCTGCTTCAGTGCGGATATCCTGTTCCGGATCAGACGACGGTCTGTCTCCAGCTTTTTCTCACCAGGGCCTCTGGTTCCGATTCCTCCTCCAAGTCGCGAAAGAGAAGAACGTAGTCCCACAAGACGTGCAGACCGGTAACGAAGCTGTGCAAGCTCTACCTGGATCTTGCCTTCACTTGTGACGGCACGCTTCGCAAAAATGTCAAGGATCAGCAGGGTACGATCCATAACCTTACACTCCAGCTCCCGCTCCAGATTATTCATCTGGGCAGGAGAAAGCTCATCGTCACAGATCACACCATTGGCATCCAGGGCATAGAGAAGACCTTTTACCTCTTCGATCTTGCCTTTTCCGATATAGGTGCCCGGATGTACGGCCTCACGATTCTGAATGATCCTGCCTGCAACCGCCGCACCTGCCGTAGCCGCAAGTTCTCCAAGCTCATCCAGGGATTCCTCCATGTCATCCCCCCGATCTGCCTGGACACCGATCAGGATAACCCTGTCCTGTATTTCCTCAAAATATTCCATATCAGCCCTCCGAAGACGTTCTGGTTTTCAGGAAAGCCCGCTCTTTTTTTGCAGCGGAATCTTCAGGGAACATCTCAATATATTCCTGGACCTTGGTCAGTGCAGTAGCAAAATCCAGCTTTTTTTCATAGGCTACGATCTCATTGAACAGAAGACTCTGCATCTCGTCTGTGGTAGCTGTCGGAAGGCCTTTTGTGATGTTATCAAGAGCGGAATCATAATCTCCGCTTCGGATATCGCACAGTGCCAGACCATTATAGCCCTTGGCGGAATCACCCACTGCGGAAATATACTGTTTGTACATTGCCTGAGCATTTTCCACATCATCCTGGGCCAGATATACCATTCCCAGAAGAAGCAATGCTTCCGTATTATCCTTCTTGGTTGCTTCCAGAAGCTCTTTTTTTGCGTTGCTGTAGTCTTCCATATAGTAGTAGACACGGCCTCTGTCACAGTGGTCCTGGGCATCCTTGGCCTCAGAAGAAAGAGCAGCTTCCAGATATCTGGTTCCGTCCGCTTCCATATCCTTGTCCAGATATGCCTCATAGATCTCGATCGCCATATCATAGGTGGAATCTTCTCCATAGGCCTGTTTGAAGTTAGATGCGGCTTCTTCGTAGGAATCCATGGCAAGGGCAACCTTTCCGGTGAGGAAATAACTGCCTGCATCCATGGAAAAATCTTCTCCAAGTGTCTGGCAGTCTGCCATGGCATCCTCGTATTTTCCAGACTTCAGCTCTGCAGTAGCCCGGTAGGACAGGATATCCTTACGAAGGCTTTTGCTTACTTTATCGCAGTTCAGAGCTTCCGTGAAGCTATTCACCGCATCCTCATATTTACCAAGACGCAGGCTTGCGATACCTGCCCCGCGATAGGACTGTGCCAGCTTCACTCCGTTCTGGATCGAGCTCTGGTACTCCTCCAGGGCATACTTGTAGCTTCCCTGGGAAAGATCCTTTCCGGCCTGTTCATATATTTTTGTTTTTTCACTGCCACAGCCGCCCAGAAGCAAGGCTCCTGTAACGGCTGCAAGAATCAATACGGTCTTTGTTTTTTTCATGGAATTCCTTATTCTACAACAAGCCCTTCGGCTTCCATCACATCAACAACACTATCTACATATTTATGGCAGAGATCATCCGTTCCCGCTTCTACCATAACACGGATCAGCGGCTCTGTACCACTCTCACGTACCAGGATACGTCCGTCATCGTCAAGTGCCTCTGCGGCTGCCTCAATGGCTGCTTTTACCTTTTCGTTCTCCAGTGCTGTTTTCTTGTCGGAAACACGCACATTCCGGAGAAGCTGCGGATAAACCTTCATCTCCTTTGCAAGGTCGCAGAGTGTGGACTTCTGATCCACACATGCCTCCATGATCATAAGAGAAGTCAGTATCCCGTCACCGGTAGCGGAATAGCGGCTAAAGATGATATGTCCGGACTGTTCACCACCGATACTGTAATTGTTTTCCATCATGTTCTCGGCAACGTATTTGTCACCAACTGCAGTCTGCTCATAGTCAATGCCTTCACGCTCCAGAGACTTGTAAAGACCAAGATTGGACATAACGGTTGTTACAACTGTATTTCCGTTGAGCTGGCCTTTCTCTCTTAAATATTTGCCGCACACATACATGATCTTATCACCGTCAATGATGTTTCCGCGGTGGTCTACGGCGATACAGCGGTCTGCGTCACCATCGTATGCAAAACCGATATCCAGACCTTTATCTACCACGAACTGTCTCAGAACTTCAATGTGTGTGGAACCGCAGCCACGGTTGATGTTGATTCCGTTTGGCTCATTGTTGATCACATAGGTTTTTGCACGAAGTGCGTCAAAAACGCTCTTGGCAATGGCGGATGAGCTTCCGTTGGAGCAATCCAGCCCAACCTTGATATTTTTGAAATCATGGCATGGGATAGAGATCAGATGTCCGATATAACGGTTTCTTCCGGATGCAAAATCCACAGTACAGCCGATATCTTCTCCGGTTGCCAGCGGAAGCTCCTCGATCTCGCCGTCCAGATATGCCTCGATACGTGCTTCAATATCTGCGGAAATCTTCTGTCCGTTCTCATTAAGGACCTTGATTCCATTATCATTAAACGGATTATGGCTTGCGGAAATCATGATACCGCAGTCAAAATCTTCTGTACGTACCACATAGGATACACTTGGAGTTGTGGTTACATGAAGCAGATAGGCATCTGCTCCGGATGCGGTAAGTCCTGCCGCAAGGGCATACTCAAACATGTAACTGCTTCTTCTTGTATCCTTGCCGATCACGATCTTCGCCTTGTGATCTCTGCCGTAATACCAGCCGAGATAACGTCCCACACGAAATGCATGATCTGCTGTAAGTTTTACATTTGCTTCACCACGAAAACCATCTGTTCCGAAATATTTACCCATAATGTTCTCCTTTATTACTGATACAGTCCTTCCGGATAAACGCCGTCATCTGTAAGTTTTTTGAATGCAGCCTGTACAGATGCCTTATCCTCCTGATAGGTAACACCGAACCACTCGTCCTTTGTCTCAAGAACATCTACCGCTGCTTTTCCGGAATGGATCAGCTGGTCGATAAGCTCAGGAAGAAGATACTCTTTTTTGATGTCTCCCTCTTTGATCCCGCCAAGAAACTCAACGAAGCCTTTCTCAAGGATCTCCATAAATTCCGGTGTCAGTCCCCACATATTCATGGAAACAAGGCTCTTTGTATCCAGTGTTTCTGCTGTACCATCGTCATTTCTTGTCTCTGCGCCGCCTGCTGTCTTGAAGATGTTATGTGTCTCTGTAACGCCCACAAGCTTGCCGTCCTCAATATGGCACACTCCTCTTGTGACGCTTCCGTTGTCACTTAATGTATTTCCAAGGCGGAAACCTGCCATGCAGATGTGCATCGGGCCATCCTGCGGATGATCCTGTACCAGGTAGTCATGCACCTTTACGTAGGCTTCTTTTCCGTAGTAGTCATCTGCATTGATCACAGCGAATGGCTCGGAAAGGACTTTCTTTGCTGCCAGTACAGCATGTCCGGTTCCCCATGGCTTGGTACGGTCCGCCGGTTTTGTAAAATTGCCCGGAAGATCGTCGATCTCCTGGAATGCATAAGCAACTTCTGTAATGTTGGAGATACGGTCTCCGATCACTTTTTTGAATTCATCTTCAAGGTCTTTGCGGATGATAAATACGACCTTGTTGAATCCTGCCTCCAGTGCATCATGGATGGAATAGTCCATAATGATCTCGCCCTTCGGGCCTACCGGTGCAAGCTGCTTGATTCCTTTTCCAAAACGGCTGCCGATACCGGCTGCCATGATCACCAGTGCTGTCTTTTTCATTTTCGTTTCCTCCTGATTTATTATAATTTTTTGAACTCTGTAGCTGTAATCAGCGCTTACTCCTGTTCATTCAGCTTTGTCAGCTTTACTGCCTGGTCTGCTGCGATCAGACTGTCAATGATCTCATCCAGATCTCCGTTAAGGATATTCTCAAGACGATGAAGGGTAAGCTTGATCCTGTGGTCTGTTACACGTCCCTGAGGGAAGTTGTAGGTACGGATCTTCTCGGAGCGGTCACCTGTACCGATCTGGCTTCTCCTCGCCTCTGCCTCAGCGTCATGCTGTTTTGCAAGCTCCATCTCATACAGACGGGAACGGAGCACACGAAGTGCTTTATCCTTATTCTTAAGCTGAGACTTCTCATCCTGGCAGGAAATCACGATTCCTGTAGGGATATGAGTAAGACGTACTGCGGAGTCTGTGGTGTTGACACACTGACCACCGTTTCCGGATGCACGGAACACATCGAATTTACACTCATTGAGATCCAGATGGAAATCAATTTCTTCTGCCTCCGGCATGATTGCTACCGTACAGGTAGATGTATGGATTCTTCCGCCGGACTCTGTCTCCGGTACTCGCTGTACACGGTGAACACCGCTTTCGTATTTCAGTCTGGAATATGCACCCTCACCCTTGATCATGAAGGTAACCTCCTTAAAGCCGCCGATGCCGTTCTCATTGAGGCTGAGCATCTCGGTTTTCCAGCGGCGGGACTCCGCGTATTTCACATACATACGATAAATCTCTGCTGCAAAAAGTGCTGCCTCATCACCGCCTGCACCTCCACGGATCTCAACGATAACGTTCTTGCTGTCGTTAGGGTCCTTCGGAAGAAGAAGGATCTTCAGCTCATGCTCCAGCTCCTCCACTCTCTTTTTTGCATCGGAAAGCTCTTCCTTCAGCATTTCACGCATCTCTTCGTCCTTCTCGCTCTCCAGCATGGAAAGACTGTCCTCGATGGTTTCCTTATTTTTCTTATATTCTTTATATGCGTCAACGATTGGCTGCAGGTCGCTCTGCTCCTTCATCAGCTTCTGAAAATGTGCCGGATCGTCGGTTACTCCCGGTTCTCCCAGCTCATTGAGAAGCTCTTCAAAACGTACCAGCAGATCATCCAGTTTATCAAACATGTATTTCCTCCTGTTTCTGTCCAAGCACCACACGGTCAAGACCCGGCAGATCCTTTACGATCTGAACCCCGGTAAAACCGGCTGCTTTCATCATTGTACTGACCGCCTCCCCCTGGGTGCAGCCGATCTCATACAGAAGCCATCCGCCTGGTTTCAGGTACCTTCCGGCCTCTGCTGTGATCTTTCTGTAAAAATAGAGCCCGTCTTCCATTCCGTCAAGGGCCTTCCTCGGATCATGAAGGCGGACTTCTTCCATCAGTGTTTCAATTTCTTCTGTTGCGATATAAGGCGGGTTTGAAATAAGGATATCATATTTCCCACTATCTTTTCCACCTTTTTCACAAAAATACGGTGCTGAGAACAGATCGCTTTCCACAAAATCCGCCCGGTTCTCCACCTTTAGAATACCTGCATTCTTTTTTGCCACTTCCAGTGCTTCCGGCGAAACATCCACACCGGTCCCACAAGCATCCTGCCGTTCCAGAAGAAGGCTGAGCAGGATGCAGCCGGAGCCGGTACACATATCCAGGATCTCCGGTTTTTCCACATCCCCAAGGTGTTTCAATGCCTCTTCCACCAGAGTCTCCGTATCCTGTCTCGGGATCAGCACGTTTTCGTTTACATAAAACTCATAGCCCATAAAAAAAGCCTGATGAGTCAGCTGCTGTACAGGAATATGTCCTGCCCGCCTGTCGATCAGCGTAAGATACTCTGCTGCGGTCTCATCAGACACCGGTTCATCTCCATGCGCAAAATAATATGCCCGATTCTTTCCGGTCTTAAATTCCAGAAGGAGCCAGGCATCCAGCCCGGCTTCTTCCAATCCGTTATCTTTCAGTATTGTTGTACCTTTTTTCAGAAGGGACTCAAGAGTCTGCATTTTCTGTCTCCTCTGTCTCATATGGGATGTCCAGGTCAAATTCCTCTTTCAGATAGGCGCGCCAGTCAAAAACAGCCTCAACTGCTTTGATGGCTACCTCTGCCATATCTGCTGTAGGCTCCTTTGTTGTGAATTTCTGCATGGCAAGACCTGGTTTACTCATAATGTTCGCAAATTTACTGTCTGTTCTTCCTGCCCACTGGATGATCTCAAAGGAAATCCCCGCAACTACCGGCACCATGAGAAGTCTTCCCAGCAGTCTCACCCAGTAAAACGGCACCGCCACAAACACAAAATGCAGCACAATACTTACCAGCATGACCAGAAACAGAAAGCTTGTTCCACAGCGCTTATGAAGCCTGGAGCTCTTTAACACATTCTCTACCGTCAGAGGCAGACCATGCTCCACACAGTTGATACATTTGTGCTCCGCACCGTGATACATAAATGTCCTCTGGATATCCTTCATTCTGGAGATCAGGAACATATATCCTATAAACAATGCCAGCTTCACAAAGGCTTCCACTATGGTGACCAGAAATTCCGAAGCACCTACCTCTCGGATCAGACTGGCCAGTACATACGGAAGAAACATAAAAGCAGCCACAGAAACCACCATGGAGATAGCTACCGTAATGTAAAGAAGCCACTTGAACTGCTTATCCTCTTTGGCTTTCTTTGCAGAACGCTCTTCTTCTGTAAGCTGCTCATTCTTCCTGACTGTTTCCTCATCTTCCTCGTCTCCTGCGATCTCCGCAGAATACATCAGGCATTTCGTGCCTACCACAAGAGAATCCACAAAGCTTACCACACCACGGATGATCGGTTTCTTCAGAAATGCGTGATTTCCGAAGATACATTTATAATCCTCTACCTTCAGCTCGATCTCCTGGTCCGGGCGGCGCACTGCGATAGAATATTTGTCCTTGTGGCGCATCATGATGCCTTCCATGACCGCCTGTCCGCCGATATTCGATGATCTCATTCATTCTCTCCTGTGCAAATTAAAAATTTTTCAGTTAAAGAAAGGTTGAGATTTCCCAACCTCAACCTTCTCATTTCCTGTATTCGCAATAATTACTTATTCAGGCCGTATTTCTTGTTGAACTTATCGATACGTCCACGAGCCTGTGTAGCCTTCTGCTGTCCTGTGTAGAACGGATGGCATTTGGAACAGATCTCAACATGGATGTCCTCTTTAGTAGAACCTGTTACGAAAGTGTTTCCGCAGTTGCAGGTTACAGTTGCCTGATAGTAGTTCGGATGGATTCCTTCTCTCATGATTTTCACCTCTCTATATATTTAATATTATTCGTATTCAATTGACGAATTCCATTTTAAACAGCTTGCTAAGTATAACATAGCTTTCCGTAAAATGCAAGGACTTTATAAAAATTTCTGTTTCTTTACAGTCTGTACCAGTTCTGCATTGTTCCTGGTTCTGGCAAAGGTATTCAGGATCTGTTCTACTGCCTCATCCGCTTTCATTCCGTTAAGAGCTTTTCGCATAATATAAACCGCTTCCTGTTCATCCTTGCTGAGAAGCAGATCCTCTCTTCTGGTTCCGGATTTCTGGATATCAATGGCCGGGAATACCCGTTTCTCCTGTAATTTACGATCCAGGACAAGCTCCATATTACCGGTTCCCTTGAACTCCTCATAAATAACATCGTCCATCTTGCTTCCAGTATCCACAAGTGCGGTTGCCAGAATCGTCAGGCTTCCGCCCTCGCGCATATTACGGGCTGCGCCAAAAAATCTTTTGGGCATATGGAGAGCCGCCGGGTCAAGACCACCGGATAAGGTTCTTCCGCTTGGCGGGATGATCAGATTATAGGCTCTGGCAAGTCGTGTGATCGAATCCAGAAGAATAATCACATCCTGTTTATGCTCTACAAGACGGCGCGCACGCTCCACAACCATCTCGGAAACTCTCTTATGATGTTCCGGAAGTTCATCAAATGTAGAATAGATCACTTCCACATTCGGTCCCTGGATCGCCTCTCTGATATCGGTAACCTCCTCAGGACGCTCATCGATCAGAAGAATGATCAGATGCATATCTCTGTTATTCCTGAGGATAGACTTGGCAACGTCTTTCAGAAGGGTTGTCTTACCTGCCTTTGGCGGAGATACGATCATTCCTCGCTGGCCCTTTCCGATAGGACTGATCAGATCCACGATACGCATGGCCGTTGTACCGCCTGCACGCTCCATGACAAGTCTCTCATTCGGAAAGATCGGTGTCATATCTTCAAAATTATACCGTCTCTGTCCCTCACTCGGATGGAAACCGTTAATGGAAGATACGTAGAGAAGGGCACTGAACTTCTCTCCCTGGGTCTTGATGCGGATATTTCCCTGGATGATATCACCTGTCTTTAAATTAAAGCGGCGGATCTGGGAAGGAGAAACATAAATGTCGTTCTCACCCGGCATATAATTCTCACATCGGATAAAGCCATATCCATCCGGAAGGACCTCCAGGATCCCGTTAGCCTTTTCACCACTGTCCAGCTGGGTGGATTCTGACGGAACATTCCCGTTCTCCCTTGTAGCTTCCCGGTTATATTCACGGTTGTACTCTCTGCGGATATTTGTGCTTCTGTGTTCCTGCTCATTCTTATCACTACGATATTCCTTCCGCTGCTCCTGAAGTCCTTCCCCTGCCGGACGGGTACGATATTCTGTTTTTTCCGAATCATAGCTTTTTTCTTTTACAGTATTTTCTGCCGGTGTACTTTTGTGTACTTCTTCGGGATTTCCTCTGTCGGACTCTTTGGCGTCCTCCTCCAGCATCCGCTCAATCAGTGCCGGTTTTCTCAGAGTAGAAATTCCCTTCATCCCTCTCGCCTTTGCCAGATCCTTCAGCACCGCCAGAGATAATGATTCATACTTTTCTCTCATATTAAATCCTCTATTCTTAAATCTGATAAATTATATATTTGTTGTTTATGGAATCAGATACAACCTGACATGGCTGCACTTTTTTTGAATGAAAGCGTGTTTTCAGCTTATGTTTCATTATACACACCTTATAGAGTCTATTGCAAGAAATATTTATCGACATTTTTTTTATACTTTTCTCACAAAAAAGAAAAAATCTGCCCGGGAGATCTCTTCCCGGACAGATCCAACGTTCCTGTATGCTTCTTTTTTAGCTCCAGAACGGTCCGTATATATCCATGACCCTCTGGATACGTTCATCAGTAATTTTATTCAGAGCCGCCACGATCGCTGCATACGTTTTTGGTCTCTGTCTCTTAAGTGTTGACGGACTTGTTACATACTCAAGCACTGATTCTGCAAAATATTCTGAACTGTTCTGCGTTGCATAGCTTCTGTTGATACCTGTAAATTTGGATTTTTCGCTGTTATAAACTGCGGCAAAATCACTTGTTCTGTCTACGTTTCCCGCAACAAAAGCAAGGAAATGTCCCAGTTCATGGTAGATTGTCTCATTCTCAAAACGAAGGATGATGCTTCTTGAATGTGCGTTAAAGCAGCCTCCGTAGTTAACAGACGGATCGATCGTTACAGTAAATCCAAGCTTCTTGTAGGCTTTGAGCACCCTGCTGTCCATCTTCGGTGCAATGGAAGCAATATTGCTTACTGAATATTTGCTGTCCATGTTGATGCTTTCTACTTTTTTTGTGGAAGCTGCATTCGCTTTGCCGGCAGTAGCTGAAGCCGCCATGACTGTTGTGGTCGTCTGAATGGTTGTAGTTACTTTCCGTGTCTGAACGGCTGTTTTTGATTTCTTTGTGTATTTCTGTGTTGTTGCAGTCTTAACTGTCTTTAATGTTTTTACGGTTGTATTTCTGTTTGTTTTCTTTGTGGTCGTACTCTTCTTATTGGTAGTCGGAAGCTTCTTGGTATAAGTCTTGGTCGCCGCTTTTTTCAGCCTAACTTTTTTTCTGGTTGTCTTGGTATTTGAAGTCGTTTTGGTAGTCACCTTCGGTTTTGAAGCAAGTGGAGTGTCGTCCTCTGTGATGGTAGTCTCCACTACCGGATCTGTAAAATCCGGAAATTCCGGAACCTGTGACGACTGCCAGACATTAAAGCCACCTGCCAGTACAATAACAGCTGCAAGGCATCCTGCTAAAGCTTTTTTCCTGCCTGTAAAAATTTTACGGATATCTGTTCTTTTCATATCATTCACACCTTTCTGAAAGCCGACGTTTCAGTTTCCAACCTAAACCGGATTTTAGGCATCAAAAAAGCCGCTTATTCTAACGAAATAAACGGCCGCATTAACACACAGATTCTTGTTCATAGATGTTATCTGAATACGTCATTAAATCGGAATTTAATGCGGCAACCGGCTGTCATAGTCATCCTTCGGACCTCAGACCCATGGCTTTGCGTCCCTGTCTTTCAACAGGTTTGCCTTTATATATAGAGTATATGTTTTTTTCCCTGAAATGTCAACATTTTCCACTGCATTTTGAGCCCTGCTCCTGTCTTTTTTTCACGGAATCTGCTATACTGTTCAAAAAGAAAGCATGATATAACAGGAGAACGGAAACAATGTCAAAATTTTTACCAGTCCGTCTCTTTTTTGTATGGCTGCTTTTCGGAATCCTGCTGGCAGGCTGTGGAAATTCTCCTTCCTCCGATGAAGAACCTCCGGTATATTCTCCGGCCAGAGTCCTCACCCCGGAGGCCCCCGGCAAAAAAACACTGGGCAGTTCCCCTCTGATCCTGGATATTTCCAATCAGGATCAGGGATATCTGACTGCAGAATCCGATTCCGATGATTCCCGCATGAACATTCAGCTTACTGCTCCCTCCGGTGTGGTCTATTCCTATTTTCTGGAACCTGATGAACAGACGGTACTTCCTTTTTCCGAAGGCTCCGGTGAGTATCTCATCACCTGCTATCAGCAGGTTGATGGAAACCAGTATGCCGCCCTTTACACGGAAACGCTCACAATAAAGCTTCAGAATGAATTTCTTCCGTTTCTATATCCAAACCAGTACGTGGACTTTTCTTCCAAAAGTGAAGCCTGCAAACTGGCAGCCTCTCTTGTCAAAGAAGACATGACCGATATCGACATCCTGAAAACCTTCTATACATATGTTACCAGTCATATTTCCTACGATTATGACAAAGCTGATTCTGTCGAAGCCGGTTATCTTCCTGATGTAGATGATACGTTAAGCACCGGCACGGGGATCTGTTTTGATTACGCTGCACTGACTACTGCAATGCTCCGCAGCCAGGACATTCCCTGCAAGCTTCAGATCGGCTATTCCGGTGATGTAAAGCATGCATGGATCGATGTTTATATCCGTGGCAGAGGCTGGGTGACAAAGGCAGTATCTTTTGACGGCGACACCTGGAAGCTGATGGATCCCACCTTTGACGCCAACAGTGATGGTGATGAAGCGATCCAGGAATATATCGGTGATGAAAGCAATTATACGGTACAGTTCACGCGCTGACCAACTAAAGGAGACCTTATTATGAAAAACAAACTGACAGCCCGGGAATTATCCAGTTTCTGCGGGCAGATGGGAATGCTTCTGCATTCCGGCATATCCACAGCGGAAGGACTTCACATCCTCTGTGACGAAAGCAAGACCGATGTAGACCGGCAGATCCTCACACCCCTGATCCGTTCCGTGGAAGAAAACGGTTCTCTTTCCCGGGCTCTTGACGAATCCGGGATCTTTCCCACATCCATGACCGCCTATGTCCGGACCGGTGAGGAAACCGGCTGCCTGGATGAGATCATGGAAAGTCTCAGTTCCCACTATGAACAGGATGAAGAAATCTCAGGACAGATACGGTCTGCAGTCACTTACCCGCTGCTCATGCTTGGCATGATGGCTGTTGTGATCCTGGTCCTTCTGATAAAAGTCCTGCCGGTATTTCAACAGGTATTTAACCAGATGGGAATGGAAATGAACGGGGTTTCCCGGGGACTTCTGAATGCAGGCAACGTGATCAGCCGGTATTCCTCTGTTTTTCTGATCCTCGCCGCAGCCCTCATTGGCTGCATCCTGTTTTTCAGTCTTACGGAAAAAGGTCACAGCCTGCTGCGAAAAATGGCCATCCATCTCCCGTTTTTCCGTGAGATCCCGGTTGCCATGGATTACAGTCGTCTGGCCCAGGGCCTTTCCCTGGGGCTTCGGAGCGGACTTTCCCCGGAAACCAGCCTGGAGCTTACAAAGGATCTGATCTCACAGCCGGTGATACTCGAAAGACTCCGGAAGGCTTCCTCTATCCTGGATAGCGGAGAAACTTTTTCCAAGGCTCTTACAGAATCCGGTCTGTTCGGCGGCATGGAAGGCCGTCTCATCACGATATCCTTCTATTCCGGTTCCAGTGACGAAACCTTCCGCAGGCTTTCCCGGCAGTACACCGAAAGATCCATAGATCTGATCTCACAGGCAGTCTCCATTGTGGAGCCTACCATCGTGATCCTGCTGTCTCTTCTTGTGGGGCTGGTCCTTTTATCCGTCATGATGCCGCTTCTGGGGATCCTCTCAGATTTTGCAATGTAAGGTGGTGACCGCATGGAACTTTTCGAAAGCCGCAGAACAAAATTTCTCAGAGCATTTTTTCTTCTCTTTCCGGCGCTGCTTCTGGTTTTATCCTGCACCTTGTTTGTGGCAGGTGTCAGCAGCACCTCCGATCAGGCCGTACACAAAGAACAGGATGCTCTGGAACAGGCACTGAAAAACGGTGCCATCCGCACCTATGCCCTCACAGGCACATATCCCAAAAGCCTGTCCCAGCTTCTCTTGGATTATCATATTACTTATGACAAAACCAAATTCGTAGTAGAGTATGTTCCTAACGGTTCCAATCTCCTGCCGTCTATCAGCGTGATCGCTCTGTCCGGCAGTACGAAAGGAGGGAATGCCTCATGAATCACCGGAAGAACACCGGACATTCCGTTTCTTCTCTTTTTTCGCTTCTTCTTTTTGGTGTTTTTGTTCTGTTCCTTATACTGATGCTGCTATTTTCCGCCCGGATTTACCAGCAGACTGTGAAACAGACTGACTCCGATTCCGAGCTTGGGACCGCAGCAACTTATCTGACTACCAAATTCCGGCAGCACGACCGCGGCGATGAGATCTTTTCCGGTTCCCTGGATGATATTCCTGCCCTTTGTTTCCGGGATGATATCAAAGGAAAAGAATATATCACGTATATTTACCTGAAGAATGACAGTCTGATGGAGCTTTTCACTGCAAAAGGCTCTCAGGCCAGTTCCGATGCAGGAACCGTCATCTCACAGCTTTCCGATTTCCGGTTTTCGGAAATGGAAAATGGTTTTTACCACTTTTCCCTGGAAAGTACCACGGGAGTCTGCTCGGAATTCCTGCTTCATCGCACTGGCAAAAAGGAGGCATCATGAAAGAATCAAGACATAATTCCGGTACCAGCCTTTTTCTGATGGAAATGATCCTTGCCCTTTTGTTTCTGTCACTTTCCTCAGCTGCCTGCATCCAGATCTTCGCGGCAGCACGGAAAAACCGGCTCCAGGCAGAACAGTGGAACCAGATCCAGGCTCTCACAACCTCCGTGGGCGAGATACTGGAAGGCACTGACGGAACCGATGAACAGTTCCTCTCCCTGCTTCCGGGGGGTATCAAAAAGAACACCAACCTGATCTGGTATTATGACCGTAACTGGCAGAGCTGCTCTTCTGGAGAAGCCGCCTGTGAAATGATCCTGGAAACAGATATTTCTTCTTCAGAAAAATCCGGCGAGCTTTCTTTCCGGCAGCTTTCCAACTGCAGTGAGCTTTACCGGATCACCCTGCGTTTTCCTGTTGATGACTACAGAAGGGAGGCTGTACATTGAAACAGAAGCATACGTTTTTTGTAACTGTCGGCATTCCTTCCCTGTTTCTTATCTTCTCTGTGCTGTGTCTCTGTGTACTTGCTCTGCTTACTCTTGGAAGCTCCAGATCCAGTCTTAACACAGCCAGACATTCTATGAAACAGACCGAAAATTATTACACCGGCTGCGCAAGCGCCACAGAAACCGTTTCAGAAATCCGTGATGATCTGGAGCAATACAGGGAAAAAGCTTCCGATGAGACCAGATATTTTTCCATGATACAAACGCTTGCGGACACAAGGAACGATCTCAGCTGGGATTCCCACAGCCACACCCTTTCCTTTTCCGTTGGAATTTCCGAGACACAACAGCTTTCTGTAGTGCTTGAGATTTTTTATCCGCAGAAAAAAAGCTCTTCCGCTTATCAGATCCTGCAATGGAACACAGAGCTTACCGGATTCTGGCAACCTGACAACCACCAGAATGTATTTAAAGGAGAATAAACCTATGGATACCCCTATTCCTGAATTTTTAGCAGAAGCTGCCAACCGGCGTGTCTCTGATATCTTTATCATCGCAGGCCGCCCCCTGGCAGAAAAGATCGACGGTCATCTTTTGGACCGTGGTGACAGGCTGATGCCTGATCAGACAGAAAATTTACTCCGCACCATTTACGGCCTTGCGGAAAACCGCGATATATCCCGTCTTATGGAAACCGGTGATGATGACTTTTCTTTTTCCATTCCCGGTGTTTCCAGATTTCGTGTCAATGCCTACAAGCAGCGTGGTTCCCTGGCTGCCGTGATCCGCGTGATCGCCTTCCGGCTGCCGGATCCTGCAGAGCTTTCCATTCCGGAGGATGTGATGAATATCTCCGACTATACCCGTGGCATGGTCCTTGTTACCGGTTCTGCCGGAAGCGGTAAAACCACCACTATGGCCTGCCTGATCGACCGGATCAACCATACCCGGGAAGGCCACATCATCACTCTGGAGGATCCTCTGGAATATCTCCACCGCCATGATCGCTGTATCGTCAGCCAGCGCGAGATCTGTACCGACACCGAAAGCTATCTGACTTCTCTTCGTGCCACACTACGCCAGAGCCCGGATGTAATCCTTCTTGGAGAGATGCGTGATCATGAAACCATCCAGACTGCCATGACCGCTGCGGAAACCGGTCATCTTGTCCTTTCCAGCCTGCATACTCTGGGAGCAGCCAACACCATCGAACGCATCATGGACGTGTTTGAGCCATCCCAGCAGCATCAGATCGCCCTCCAGCTTTCCATGGTCCTTCAGGCTGTGATCTCCCAGCAGCTGATCCCGGATGTGGACGGACGCAACATTCCTGTTTTCGAGATCATGCGCCTGACTCCTGCCATCCGCAATATGATCCGCGACAATAAAGTACACCAAATCGAAGGCGTGATCTCCACATCCGGTCAGGAGCAGATGCGTTCTATGGACCAGAGCCTTCTGGAATTATATAAAAAAGGCCGTATCACCAGGGATACAGCTCTGAAATACGCTTTAAACGCGGACATGCTGAAGCGCAGATTTATGTAAGGATCTTCTCGGTATACCTCTGCCTGATATGTAAAAACACATAAAGAAATCCCTTACCGATCTCTGATATGTTTCCGGAATACAGAACACATATTATTTTACAGATCCGGTAAGGGATTTCTTTATTTTCAATCCGATCTCGATCAAAAAGACATTCCTTCTCTGCGATCGATCAATGCACTACATTTCCTACAATTCCATAAGAAACAATATACATAATGGCACTTGCCATAAAAAGTCCGCACAGGATCGCAATGGAGGATTTTTTGATATCCACCTCAAGAAGAGAGGCGATCAGTGCACCTGTCCAGGCTCCTGTGCCCGGAAGAGGGATTCCCACAAACAGCAAAAGTCCCAGAAATTCATATCTCTTGATCTGGTCACTCTTTCCCATAGCTCTGTTTTCCAGCTTTGTGATCAGACCTCTGAACGTCTTTGTTTTTTTCATCCATTTAAAGATCTGCCGGATAAAAAGCAGGATAAACGGAATCGGAATAATATTTCCCACGATACAGATCGGCAGTGCCTTCGCAGCCGATATCTTCAGCAAAGAAGCTGCCAGAAGGCCGCCGCGAAGCTCCAGTATCGGGATCATAGAAATGATGAACACAGCTCCCTCGGGAGAGATAAACTGTGCAAGGTGGTGTGAAAACCATTGTACCAGTACTTCCATAGTACCTCCTTAACTGTTATTTCTGCAGATATTCCGTCAGGAATTCTACCAGCTTTTTCATCTCCTCATCGGTACCGATGGTGATACGGAGATGATTGTCGATCCTGTCCTTCGGGAAATATCTTACATAGATATGTTTCTCCCTCAGTGCTGCGAAAAGCTCTTTGGCCGGACAGCTCTCATGTGTGGCAAAGATAAAGTTGGATCTGGAATCCTGGAAGGAAAATCCAAGCTTCCTGAGCTCTGCCTTTGTCCACTCTCTTGTTGTAATGATCTTATGGCAGCATTCCTCAAAATATGCCTTATCCTCCATAGATGCCACACCAGCCGCGATGGTAGTACGATCCATGGTATAGGAGTTAAAGGAATATTTCACATCATTGAGATATTTGATCAGCTCCGGATTTCCGAAGGCATATCCGATACGCATTCCTGCCAGGGATCTGGACTTGGAGAAGGTCTGCACAACAAGCAGATTATCATATTTTTCGATCAGCGGCAGTGCGGATGCTGCTCCGAAATCCACGTACGCCTCATCTACAATCACGATACTCTCCGGATTCTTTGCCACGATCTCCTCGATCTCAGAAAGAGGCATTTCCACGCCGGTCGGTGCATTGGGATTAGGGAATACGATTCCGCCGTTTTCACGGAAATAATCTTCCTTACGGATATGGAACTCCTCATCTAATGCCGGGCGCTCATATGGGATCCTTAAAAGATCTGCCCATACATCATAGAAAGAATAAGTGATGTCCGGGAACAGGATCGGTTTCTCTGAATTAAAAAATGTGAGAAAACACATAGCCAGTACGTCATCGGAACCAACGCCTGTAAATACCTGCTCGTCCTTCAGGCCGTAGAACGCGGCAATACTGTGTACCAGGTCTCCTGCTGTCGGATCCGGATAAAGTCTCAGGGTATCGGCATCAAGGGCCTTCAGCGCCTTCTCCACACCCGGAGCCGGTGAATATGGATTCTCGTTTGTATTCAGTTTGATCATGCCGCTCTCATTTGGCTGCTCGCCAGGAGTATACGGCACTACTTTTCGTATATTAGCTTCCCATGGTTTCATGCTGTGCTTAACCTCCTATCATATTCTTTTGCTATTGTACTCACTGCGAGGACATTTGTCAAAGGGTAATACCACCTGCTGGGAAACAAAAAGACACCCGTACCGGGTTACAGAGTACGGGTGTCTGATATATTCTTCTTAATGAAGGGCTGTTTTGGTTCGTATCAGGCGCTTAAGATCAGATACGTGCTACGCCTGTTGCTTTTGCTGCCTCTGCTACTGCTTTTGCGACAGCCGGTCCGACTCTCTTGTCGAATGCCTTCGGAATGATATACTCCGGAGAAAGCTCCTCATCTGTGATCAGATCTGCAAGAGCCTTGGAAGCTGCGATCTTCATCTCATCGTTGATATCACTTGCTCTTACATCAAATGCACCACGGAAGATTCCAGGGAATGCAAGAACGTTGTTGATCTGGTTCGGGAAGTCACTTCTTCCTGTGGAGATAACCTTTGCTCCGCCTGCTTTTGCGTCATCCGGGAAGATCTCCGGTGTCGGGTTTGCGCATGCGAAGATGATGGCATCTTTGTTCATGGTCTTAACCATCTCTGTTGTAACTGCTCCAGGAGCGGAAACACCGATAAATACATCCGCGCCAACCAGCATCTCTGCAAGAGATCCCTGTTTCTTCTGAAGGTTTGTGAGCTTGCTCATCTCTTCCTTAACCGGGTTCATTCCTTCTGTACGTCCCTCATAGATGGCACCCTTTCTATCGCAGAGTGTAACATCCTTGAAGCCTGCTTTCAGAAGAAGTCTGCAGATAGAGATAGCAGCTGCACCTGCACCGTTCATAACGATACGAACATCCTCTTTCTTCTTTCCGACAACCTTCAGAGCGTTTGTCAGACCTGCAAGTGTGATAACTGCAGTTCCGTGCTGATCATCGTGGAAGATCGGAATATCACATTTCTCTTTCAGTTTTTTCTCGATCTCAAAGCATCTCGGAGCGGAGATATCCTCAAGGTTAACACCACCGAAGGATCCGGAGATCATGTAAATAGTATTTACGATCTCGTCTACATCATGGCTCTTAATGCAAAGCGGGAATGCATCTACATCGCCGAATGCCTTGAACAGTACACATTTACCTTCCATTACAGGCATACCGGCTTCCGGTCCGATGTCACCAAGACCAAGAACTGCGGAACCGTCTGTTACAACAAGACACATATTCCATCTTCTTGTAAGCTCGTAGGATTTATTGATATCTTTCTGGATCTCAAGGCAAGGCTGAGCTACACCTGGTGTATATGCAAGAGAAAGGTCGTCTTTATTCTCAACCGGCACTCTTGTAACAACCTCGATCTTACCTTTCCAATCTCCGTGCAGTCTTAATGACTCTTTTGCATAATCCATTTTCTTTTCCTCCTTGGATAATTATGATATATTTCATTTCAAAAGGATTACCTGAATTAATAATTACCATTGAAGAATTTACTGTCCTTCGGAAGCTCATAGCCTTCAAAATAAGAGCCAAAATCAAGCTTCAGATAACTGCAGAGATCAGCAAGCTCTACCATGGTATTGTCGTTGACCGGAATGCCATTCTCTTTTCTGTCTTTTTCAGCAGCTACCTCTTTCTCGCCGTGTGTATAGATCCTGTCCTGACCGTCTGCCTTCGGACTCTCCCGAAGTGCCTCAAGATATTCTGAAAAATGCTTGCGGATCGCATCCGGATCTCCGAATGCCGCCGGGTTAATCGCCATAAATCCATGGCAGATACCGGTCTTATCCGGGAATGTACAGCATTTATCGGAGGTAACGCCCATGGAAAGAATAGAGCTGAACAGCTCACAGAGCATTCCATAGCCATATCCCTTATGGCTTCCGCTGACTTCCTCGTTTCCACCAAGAGGCATGATTCCGCCGCCCTTCTTGGCTACGATGTTTGCAAGTACATCCGGTGCATTATTGCTGGCATGACCGTTTTTGTCAAGTGCCCAGCCATTCGGAAGAGGCTTGCCCATCTTATTATACATTTCCAGTTTACCTCTGGTTACAACTGTTGTGGAACAGTCAAAGAAAAACGGATACGGGTCTGCAGGCATAGCGACTGCGATCGGGTTGGAGCCCAACATAGCCTTTCTTCCAAAAGTCGGTACCATGATCGCCTCGGAGTTGGTACATGCCATTCCAAGAAGGCCTTCATGGCAGGCCATGTTCGCATAATATCCTGCAATACCGAAATGGTTGGAATTTCGTACACTTACGATTCCCACACCAGTTGTCTTTGCCTTCTCAATTGCCTTTTCCATGGCAAAATGGCTGATCAGCTGGCCCATTCCATTATGTCCGTCTATCACAGCAGAAATCGGTGTCTCAAAAACAACTTCCGGTTTCGCCTGGGGATGAATAGTCCCCTTCTCGATTCCTTTATGGTAACGAACCATTCTCTGCATTCCGTGGCTCTCGATCCCATACAGATCAGCAGTCAGAAGAACATCTTTAATGATGCTTCCTTCTTCCTCAGAAAAGCCAAACGCTTTAAAAACGTCTCCGCAGAAATGGTTCAGTGTGTCATAACTCCATTTTACATATCCCATAATCGCAAGTCCTTTCTCCTGATATTTCCGGCAGGTTACCGCCCACGCTGTGGCCTGAAGCATATTTTATACGATACTGCAGGGGTACAGTAACCTTCATCCTGTGCTGTCTCGTCTTATGCTGTCCTGCCTCATGCTATCTTACCTTACGCTGTCTAGTCTCATGCTGTCCCAACTTACGCTGTCTCATCTTATGCTGTCTCGTCATGAAGCCTTCAGGATGCTGCCATAATATCAAACTTTTTTGGTATTACCAATACAGTCCCTATTATAGCACGCGGTCTTACCAAAATCAATAGTGGTCTTACCAGATTAACGGGATTTTTACTGAAATTTTATTTAATTTTTTCAGGTGGATCAGCGATGAAATACAAGGCTGTTCTCCCCCTGCTGCTGCGCAATCTCCAGTATATATTTCTCAATGGTTTCCATATGTTCGCGCATCAGCTTCTCCGCCTGGTTCCGGTCTCCGGAAATAATGGCTTCCACCAGCCTTCTGTGCTGCTCATCCACCTCCAGAGCGGAATTATGTTTCTGCATAATATAGGCTCGGGTGCCGGAAATGATCTCCTCAGTCAGCTGCGCTGCCGCATCCAGGACATTGTAGATCATAGGATTCCCTGCGATCCTGCCAATCTTCGTATGAAGCTTCTTATCAAGACCTGCACGGGCTTTCTCGTCCTCTGAGCTCTCCAGCTGTGCCAGGATGGAACGCAGATCTAATGCATCCTTCTCCGTACAATTCCCGGCTGCAAGAAGCGCAGCCTCCTGCTCCAGCGCAGAACGAAGTTCCTGTACCTGCTGTACATGGCTGTTATTCAGCTGAAAAAGAAGGGCCAGTGGTGCAGAAAGCCACTGATCCATATTCTCGGTAATATAGTTGGCCCCGCCGCGGACCGTTGTGACAATTCCCATCAGCTCCAGTGCCCGCAGGACTTCACGGACAGCAGGTCTGGAAACTCCCAGTGATTCTGCCATAACACGTTCCGCAGGTAAAGTGTCCCCCGGCTTCAGTTCTCCCCGCCGGATATTTTCTATGATCTGCGCTAATATTCCGTCAAATGCTCGTTCTTCTGTAATCTTTGTAAACATGTCGTCCGTTTCGGCCGCCTTCCTTTATTATTGTGTTGCCTTCCTTTACATAAAAATCCCGGAATATAGACAAGTGGATATTTACCATTCTCAGTCATCATGCAGTTCTGCAACAGCTGATCGCTCTGCAGCCATTCAGCCAGTCTGTGCATTTTGACTATTTGCCCTCTCTATTTTCCGGACTTTTATAGTAAATATTATACGATAATTCCCCAATTTAATCAATAGTAAATAATAAATTGGTAAGACATATTATTTTATTCCATTATTGAGAATGTTTTCCACTTCCTCCATCTGGCCCAGAAGCATTTTCTGGCGGTCGTCAAAAAGAAGACCTTTATTATGCCTGTAATACTGGTCAGAACCGTTCTCCCGAATGAACCAGAGACTATAATAGTTGGCATTCAGTTCTGTGATAAATGCCACCATTTCCTGGCTGTCCCCAAAAGCAGCTTCCATGAAGTCGAAGACGTTCTGAAGAGTAAGAGATATTTCATCGGTTCGATTTTCGTAGGCTTCGGTTTCGGATTCAAAGAGGGCTTTCACAAACTCATAGTTCCGGTTTGATGATGGAACTTCCGATTCTGCTGCGGCACTTCCGCCTCCTGCCAGCTCTGAACCTGATCCGGTTTTATCTGATCCGGTTGATTCCGATCCAATTGATCCCGAGGTTGATTTCAATCCGGACGCATTTTCAAAAAATGACACAACACGTTTCTGTATACGCTCCTGCTGTTTTGTAAGAAGCTCACTCTTTTTGTCCTTTTCAAGATCCGCCTCTGCTTTTTCCATGAGATTTTTTGCTGTGAGGCTGTCCTGATTTTCTCTGAAGTACACCATATAATCATACAGTTTCGTGAGGTAGGCATCGGTAAGATAGCATTCTGTAAAAAGCTCGCTGAGCTTTCCGTTGAGAAGGCTTACAATGCTCAAATGCTCGTCCAGAGAGGCTGTGCGGATCTTACCCAGAGTAATGGGATCCCACTTTCCTTTCAGGATGTCCTCCACTTTATAGTCCGTTCTGTACTTATAATAAAGAGCCAGATAGCCTGCAAAATCCTTCGCGATCATCCTGTGCTGAATGTACTGACTGACCACCTCACGGTCTACGGTTTTTCCAAGGATCTCATAAACCTGGATCAGACGGGAAAGATCCTCCCAGCCTCTGGCTGTGGCAAAGATTTTTCCGTCTACGGTATTCTCCACCCTGTAGAAATTTTTTCTGCGAAGCTCCAGATAGGAGATCACCGCCGGATGAATTCCCTGCTGATAGGCGTATTCCTTCCATACATCAAAGTCTGCCTCCACATCGATCTTCTTGATACGGTCCAGAGTGACCACATCGAATTCCCGGACGGATTTGTTATATTCTGGCGGGTTGCCTGCTGTGACGATCACCCAGCCTTCCGGCACCTTCTGGTTTCCGAAGGTTTTTCCCTGAAGGAACTGCAGCATCATCGGCGCTAGTGTTTCAGATACGCAGTTGATCTCATCAATGAACAGGATGCCTTCTTTCAGACCTGTTTTTTCCATTTTGTCGTAAACGGACGAAATGATCTCACTCATGGTATATTCCGTGACAGAAAATTCTTCCTCACCATAATTCTTTTTTACAATAAAAGGAAGTCCCACAGCACTCTGCCTGGTGTGGTGGGTAATGGTATAGGAAACAAGAGCAATCCCGCATTCCCTTGCTATCTGTTCCATAATCTGTGTCTTTCCGATTCCCGGAGGGCCCATAAGAAGGATCGGTCTCTGTCGGATCGCCGGGATCCGGTACTCACCGAATTCGTCCTTTGAAAGATATGCTTCTATGGAATCTCTGATCTCCTGCTTTGCTCGTTTTATATTCATGGTATTCTCCTTTTCACGGCATATAAAAAACTGCCTGCAGGATCCTCCGCCTAAAACGGGTTGCCTTGCGCGACATCTGCAAAAAATATGCCTGAATCCAATGATAAATCGAAAATTGAATTCAGGCAAGTTTTTCACTACTATATATTTTTTTTATTCTGCTGTCAGTGTGTGTATCAGGTTCAGAATACGTCCCGCACACATTCTGACAACTTCTTCCGAAAGCTTTCCGTCTTCAAAAGCTTTTCGGATATTTTCTGCGTCGGCTGCATTACCAGGCATGATAATATCATTTCCTGCTGTCACGCATTTCCACGGAATACTTCCATCTTCCGGAACCGTTGTATTCCAGTCTGACATGATCACACCGTCAAATCCCCATTCTTTTCGGGCAATGGCTGTACAGAGATCAACACTGTTTGCAGCATGGACACCATTCAGTAAATTATAGGAAGACATGATTGCCACCGGTCTGCTTTCTTTAACTGCAATCTCAAAACCACGCAGGTAAATTTCCCTCAGGGCACGTTCTGATACCTGTGCATCTACGCCCATACGATTATCTTCCTGATTGTTGCAGGCAAAATGCTTAACGGTAACACCGCAGCCAGGTCTGCTCTGCACTCCTTTTGTCATGGCTGCTGCCATGATTCCGGAAAGCAGCGGATCTTCGGAATAATACTCAAAATTTCTGCCGCACAGAGGGTTTCTCTGAATATTTAGACCAGGTGCTAGCCAGAGATCTATGTGGAATTCTTCCATTTCTTCTGCCACTGCTATTCCAACTTTTTCCACAAGGGCAGTATCCCAGGTCTGAGCCAGTGCAGTTCCAACCGGAAATGCCGTACAGAACTGATAATATCTGTCTGCGTTTTCGTGAGTCTCATCTGTTCTCAGGTATCCGTTTTCCAGAGATCCAAGGACACCGATTCCATATACTGTGTCTGTTTCTCTGTCTACTTCATAATTCTGCTGAAGTCTCAGTCCTGCCGGCCCATCGGCCATGATCAGTGGGGAAACACCATATTGCTCATAAAGAGCAGCCGTGGTCTCACCGGCAGAACCAGGAACACGGATTCCTGCCGCCCCCAGATTACTGGAGATTCCAGCAATATTTCCATAAAACAGCGGGAGCAGATCCTTTGCAGGAATCTTATTTTCCGGTTGGCAGGTGCATTCTGTTCTCTTCTCTGGTTCAGGATAATAGATATATCTTCCAATCTTCTCATTCTCTGCCTTCTCTTTCCATTTCAGAGTTCTGGCAGAAAGATTCTGGCGGTCATAAACTTCTTCAGTAATATCAGTCTGATTCTCAAGGATATTCGTTTTATCCAGGATCACACTCTCCGGCACTTCAAGCATTGCAGCCAGCGTAAGCGATGCAATGCTGTTTCCGACCCAGACAGCATAATAACCTTTTTCAGCAATCCAGGCATGCTGCTCTTCGGAAAAATATGCCAGTGTCTTTCTGTCGATCCCGATTTTCAGCAGTTCTTTTTCCCCCGGCTTCAGAAGTTTTGTTTTTGCAAAGCCAGCCAGCCGACGGTATTCCTTCCCTGATTCATCCTGTGGAAGAGACACATAGACCTGCACGACCTCTTTTCCCGAAAAAGTTTCTCCTGTATTCGTTACCTCTGCTTCAACTTCAACGCCATCCCCTGATGTTTTCATCCCATGGAAGCGTATCTGCATTTCTGTGTAAGAAAGTCCATATCCAAACGGAAACAGCGGTTTTACACCAAAAGTATCAAAATAACGATATCCTGTATAAATTCCTTCCTTGTACTCTTCTCTTTCAAGCTTGCCATTAAGATAGCTGTATTCCTCTGCACACGGATAATCCTCATACCTTCTGGCCCATGTTGCAGTCAGCTTGCCGCCTGGAGTTACCTTTCCCAGAAGGACATTGGCGAGGGCAAGTCCGCCTCTTTGTCCAAGCTGGGAAATATTCAGGACAGCACAGATATTTTCTGTTTCTTCCAGAATATCTGTCAGTTCTACCGGACCGCCGGAATTCAGGATAAGTACTGTAGGAATCTTCTGTGCATCAAGGAACCGGATATCCTCCCGCTCCCGTCTGCTCAGATAATAATCTCCCTCGACCCTGCGCCTATCCTTTCCCTCACCGGAAATCCTGCTTACCACATAGATTGCTGTCTGGGCATCGACAGTATCTTCTGCTGTGACTGCACGGCCTTCCGGCATTGCAAAGGGATTTTCCGCATAAGCATCAAAAGGATTTTCCACAAACTTTGCTTCTTCCAGTATTTTTTCTTTCCATGCCCGGCGTGCTTCTGCGTATATTGACTCATAATTGGCCAGCCATTTCTCGCTTACGATCTGAATACCGTTTTCTTTCAGTCCCTGATAAATAGAAATGTTACTTCTGTTATTCACATCACCGGAACCTGTTCCGCCTTTCACTGTCTTTCCCGCACCGGCGCCGTATAAACCTATTTTCGTGGAAATATTCAGAGGGAGTATTTTTTTATCATTTTTCAGCAGTACAATACCCTCCTCTGCTGCTTTTTCCGAAAGAAGACCGTTTCGTATTTCACGGTCTGACATGCTGTGTTTCTTTGTTCCGCTGTGTTTCCATTTCTTAACTGTCATATCTTACCTGCTACCTTTTGTTATTCTTTTACGCCTCCAAGTGTCACTCCTGCGATGATAAACTTGGAAAGAAGAAGATATACGATAATAATCGGCACAATGGCAACTGTGATCATCATGTAAATCTTACCCATATCAAAATTCATATAATCTGCTCCACGAAGTGTTGCAATCAGGATTGGAACAGTCATCTTGCTTTTAGACTGGATAACCAGAGCAGGAACGAAATAATTGTTCCAGGAGCCTACAAATGTAAAAATCGCCTGTACAGCGATTGCCGGCTTCATGATTGGCAGGACAATACTGTTGAAAGTACGGAATTCTCCGGAGCCGTCAATTCTGGCTGCTTCTACCAGTGACATCGGCAGTGAGGACTGCAGATAGCTGTACATAAAATAGAATACGGCCGGTGACGCAACAGATGGAATGATCAACGGAAGCAGGGAATCATATAATCCCATCTTTGTGATCAGACGAAGGAAGCCCATTGCAGTTACCTGTGTCGGCATGACGAGGATCGCCATGATAAATGTAAACGCTACATTCCTTGCCTTGAAATCATAGGCATAAAGACCATATGCTGTCAGTGAGGAAAAATATGTACATAATACTGCACTGCATCCGGACACGATAATACTGTTAAGAATTCCCCTGAACATCGGAAAGCTTCCGTCATTTGCAACATTCATCAGGTTTTTCCAGAAATATTTTCCAGGAAGAGCAGAAAATCCCTTCTGAAGCTCTGCATGAGAATGAGACGCATTCACGATCAGTACATAAAAGAAAAAGAGACACATAAAGGAAAGAATAATAAGTACCACATGTGCCACGATACTTCTGATCCTGCTGGCTGTCTTATCTTTCATCATTTTGTTTTTCTCCTTTCTGCTCTTGCTCTCTTTTTCGCTGCTTTCTTAGATCCGTCCGGATCATTGTCGTTAGTCATACGATATACAAAGAAGCAGAGGATTGCACTGATAATAAACAGGTATACAGACAATGCTCCGGCCATACCATAATTCTTGCTCTTCAGATGGCTGTTCAGGAACATAATCAGTGTCATGGATGTTCTGTCCGGATTACCCTGTCCGTTTGTGAGGATCTGCGGTACATCAAACATCTGAAGGCCACCGATGATGGAAGTGATCAGAGTATAGGAAAGAATCGGACGAATCAGTGGAAGCGTAATATAGACGAAACGCTGAATGCTGTTGCATCCGTCCAGATCCGATGCTTCAAAAATATCCATACTGATTCCCATTACTGCTGCCATCAGCATGATGGTCGTGTTTCCGAACCACATCAGGAAATTCATGAAACCTACTAATGATCTTGTTCCCAGAACAGAGCCCAGAAAATCAATCGGTTCCTTTATCCAGCCCAGTGAACACAAAATGGAGTTTACAGGTCCGTTTGTGGAAAACATGGTAAAAAACAGAAGTGCAAATGCTGATGCCATGATCAGATTCGGCAGATAAATTACAACCTTAAAAAACTGCTTGCCATGAAGCTTCAGCCTGGCATCAGTAAACCAGCATGCAAGCACCAGTGCAATAACGATCTGCGGAACAAATCCGATCACCCAAAGGATCAGTGTATTCAGTCCGTATTTCAGCATGTCAGAATGCAGAAGACTGACATAATTGGCAAGTCCTATAAAATTAGGACCAATCTGCTTGATTCCAGAACGGAAATATTCAAAAAAGCTGTATCTCACTGTATCAAACAGCGGAATCAGCGAAAAGATAAAATAGATCACAAAAAACGGAAGAATAAATATGTATCCCCATTTTCCGTAATTAACGCTCTTTTTCTTCATAATGCTCTTCCTTTCCAGCAAGCTGCAGGATCCAAAGATCCTGCAGCATCAACAATTATCCTCATGTGGTATTTATTCCGGCCACTGGATCTCTGTGATCTCCGGATAACGCTCCTGAATAGCTGTCTCAAAGTTGGCTTTTGCTTTGTCAAAGTCTACTTTACCCTGGAAGTAATCACTGAAAGCGTTCTGGATCAGCTCTACACAACCCTGGTCATATGCGGAAAGCGGTGCGATCTTGATATTCTCTGCAACCGGTGCAAAATACTCAAACGGGTTCTGTCCACCAAGGAAATCAGATGCGAAATCTGCATTTGTAGCTGCATCTTTCATACCGGATTTTGTATTTGTAAAATCAGAGTATTCTTTGGAAATCTTAAGAAGATTATCCTGATTTCCCGTCATTGCCAGGATAATATCTTTGACATGTTCCGGATTATCTGTTCCTGTTGCAGCCTGAATGTAAGAGCCACCCCAGTTGTATTCCTGCGGAGGATTTGTAACAGCCCAGTCACCTTCTGCTCCATCCCAGTTTGGTTTCAGAGTAAAGTCGATACCCCATGCCGGGAAGAGGAATGCGAATACCTTGGACTCAGAACTCATTGCCTTGTTCCAGTCATCGTTCCACTGACCTTTTACAGTTTTGTTAAGATAACCTGCATCCAGCCACTCTTTGGAATCTTTTACCCAGTCCATGATCTTTGAATCTACTTTGATCACAGAATCACCGGACTCTACCCACGGATTCTCAATGCTGTTTCCATATAAACGAAAAGTGTCTGCATAAGAAGCAAATGTATAATATCCTTTTTCTTTCAGCTGAGCTGCTGTTTCTTTAGCTGTATCCCAGTCTTTCATCTTCTCGCCAACTTCTTTCGGGTCATCAGTACCGAAAACATCTTTCGCAATGTCACGACGATATACAAGGACACCCGGGCAGCACTGCCATGTGGCGCCTCTCTGTACTCCATCCGCATCAGAAGCTGTTGTTTTCGTGAAATCATACTGATCTGCAAGATCCTTGTCCGGATCAATGCCAAGATCAGTAAGAGGCATTGCAACATCTGCATCTTTGTCTGTATATTTGAATACATAATCTGTCTCAGAAAGGAATATGTCTACCTTATCATCTGCACTTGCATCAGCCTGGTTGAGAAGTGCCTCATCCAGTTTCTGCTGATATACGCCATCCTGGTTCGGATTTACGATCCAGTGGATCTCTGTACCATCTTTCAGTTTTGTAACTGTACCATCTTTGGAAGTGGACTCTACTTCCGGATAAACAGCTTCCAGTCTCTGACGGAACTCATCATTCCAGGAATAAATATTGATCACTTTTCCCTCATCCGATCCTTTTGCAGATACACAGCTTACATTTGCTGTCATCATTCCACAAACCATTGCTGCTGCAAGGATCATAGATACCGCTCTTTTTTTCATAGTATAAATCCTCCTTTTTCTGTAGCATCCCCGATGCTTTACCTTTGATGATAAAAATATACCATTTTTTTATCTGCGATTATATTATTAATCTTAACAAAATGTCAGATTCATGTCATAATATAAGAAACCAATACATTCCTTAAACACCAACATATAAGGAGGATATCAATATGTCCATTTCCCAAGACTGGATTACTAATGAACTGGAAGATACAGAACTGGAAGCTCTTCATCGCTCTCCCTCTGTGGAATATTCTTTTTACAATGCCGTAAGAGCCGGTGATATGGAAGCTGTAAACAAAAACTGCGAGGAAGACTCTTTTCTTCATCTGAAGGGAACCGGTATCCTCTCCAAAAATCCTCTGACCAACCTGAAGTATCATTTCGTTGTCACTACTGCCATGCTCACCCGTTACTGTATTGACGGTGGACTGGAGTCTGAACAGGCATATCGTCTCAGCGATTTTTACATTCTGAAAATGGATTCCTGCACCACTGTACGCCAGATTGCAGATCTGCATCATATTATGGCCAGAGATTTTACCGGAAAAATGATCCTCCAGAAAAAAAGCTCTATTCTTTCCAGACCGGTCATGCAATGCGTGGACTATATTTACGGTCACATTAAGGAGCGTATCACCATTCAGGATCTGTCAGAACATACCGGACTCTCTCCCAGTTATCTGTCCAGAGTATTCAAACAGAATCTTGGAGTATCCATAAGTGATTACATCCGCGAGAAAAAAATCGAAAAAGCCACTCACCTGCTCCGATACTCTGATAAAGCAGTAGTTGATATCGCCAATTATCTGAATTTCTCTTCACAGAGTCATTTTATCCAGATCTTTGAAAACTTCACCGGCCTTACCCCAAAGAAGTACCGTGACAAATATTACAAATCCATGTGGTAAACATCCTTATTATTATGGCTGATATTTTTTATCAGCATCAAAAACGACATCCCGCAGCTTTTTACAACTGTGGGATGCCGTTTTCCTATTGATACTTCTGTTTCTGTAATTTAACAATTATGTATAACCGATTTCTGTTACATCAGTTCCACTTTGATCCTGTGTGTTTCTTTTACAGAAAGCTTTTCGAGCAGTTCCCGATCTATACGTACACAGGTACTCTGTTTGTTTTTCATTTCCTTTTCATCACACCATACTGTTTTTATTTTATATTCTGAAGGAAGTTTTTTCTCCGGATTGCAGATACAGATCTCCAGCTTTCTTCCGGCAAATTCCATAGTAAGAGATGCCTGTCCATTCTCATTATACTGCTCCGGCATCAGTGCCGGCGCGATCACCAGATCTCCAAGATCTCCTCTGACGCCAAATACCTCTGTGATCATAGTCAGCATATACCAGCTTGCAGCACCGGTAAGATATGCATACAATCCTCTTCCCTGATTATCAAAATATTCCGGAATTCCAGGATACATCCTGCTGTTCTCAAAATCCATGGCAGCGTCCAGAAGCGTTTCCAGAACCTTATGTCCTTCTTTTGCATAGCCGTTTTTATACAGTGCATTGCCATACATAACAGCCATATGGGAAAATACCGCTCCGTTTTCCTTTTCTCCATAAGCAAACCCGAACATTCTTCCCAGATCAAATTTTTCTTCATGGAAATTGGTATTCAGACGATATCCTCCTGCCTGACGGTCAAAAAGATATTTATCCACACTTTTACAGATAGACTCAATCTGATCTTTCTGTGCGGTTTTACTCATGATCGCAAATACCTGACTGGTAAGCATCATACGTACCTGGCTGCTTTCTGCCCTTTCCACAGGACGTTTATGATCATCATAATATCCGTTGAACCAGCCGTTTTCTCCGTCTTTTACCCATTCTCTTCTGCGGATGTTTTCCATCATCCAATCTGCCTTTTCATCCAGATTCCGGCTAAGCTGGTCCAGACGGATCACAATAGTATTTCCGCTGATATCATGTGCACATTTTTCTGTGTACTGTCTCAGAATCTGCTGCTTTTTCTCCGGGCTTTCATAAAGCTCACGGTCTCCGGTAAACAGGATTTCCATTTCTTCCGCAACTTCAATCCTGTCAAACATTTCCTTTTCCTGAAGTTTTCTCAGATATTCTGCGATGTTCTTCATATTTCCAGCATATGCACAGGTAAATGCCACACTCTCACCATTTTCCCATGCCATATCCATGGCATCGTTCCAGTCTGCCCCGTGAAGTTTCATCTCGTTGTGCTCTCCTACATCATAAAAAGCACAGAGATTTTCCAGCAAAATGTGTTCCAGAACCGTTCCGTAATAAACCTCACCGGATTCTGTTTTCTGATTTTCTCCATAGGCACTGCTCCATTTTTCATCATGCGCAGTTCCTCTTTTTGTCTGAAGATCCTTGAAATATGGAATCTTCTCAAAAAGGACATTCATATCCCCGGTCTGATCCATATAAAGCTTCGTTGTCACAAATGGCCAGAAAGCATGATCCATCCACACGCGGGCAATGTTGTTGCGGTCTGCGATAAATTCCCCCTGTCTGTTTCCGATGATCGTGGCATTGGTTCCATCGATGCGTACTCCACCGTAATTATCGACGATCATCTGACGTACAACAGAAGGCTCCATGATCAGAAGTGCCAGACAGTCCTGCCAGAGATCACGCCAGCCTCTTCCACCTTTTCCATAATCATGATACGGGAGGAATGAACAACCGTAAATTCTTCTTAATATCGGCTGGAAACAGATCCATTTCAGATAATTATCTCTGTCCTCATCACCTGTCTCAAAAGAAACATTCACTTTTTCTGTCCAGTGTTTTTTTACATGTTCAAATTCTCTTGCAACCTGTTTTTCAGTTCTGTAAAACCGTGCAGTCTCCTCCGGCAGCTGATTTTTTTCAGATATTCCCGCTGTCACAACATATACAGCTGTTTCATGTGGTCTCAGAACCCTGGATGCAAAACGAATACCACCGACAGCTTCCTTTCCTTCAATTTCTGTCCCTGCCGGAACACCTTTTTTCTCTTCTCTGACCACCTCCGGAATCAGGAAAGAACCGCCTTCTCCGATAAACATTTCCACATCAGGATAAAAGCTTTCCGGTTCCGTTCCCTCGCCTTCAGATCCATATACAAAATATGCAGTATTATTCTTCTGATGACCTCTTTCATCAAAAGAAAGCACCGGTTTTACTTCAACACCGTACTCCGTTGTTCTTATCCTGTGCAAAAGGGAAGTCACATGCCTGTGATCTCTGAGATTGTCTGCACTTCTTCCATATACAGGTATTACAGCAACCGGTGTGATCTCCTGTTCTTCCTCTTCAATATTGGTAATCTTTACAAGATGGACCTCCGCATCACCTTTCACTGTCACAAAAGACAAAATCTCTGACTGAAGTCCGTATTTCTCAGAAGTTCTGTGCAGCTTCTGCCACATAAATCCGGCTTCCAGGCTGCTTTTATCCTGTTTATCAGTATATTTCTGAAATTCCTGTTCTGCCGAAACTCCGCATGCTGACCAGTAACCTTTTCCTTTTATCTTGCACCAGAAATTTCTGGTGTTTCGATTATTATGAAGATTCTCAATGCTTACCGGTTCCAGCAGAAAATGATTCTGATCCAGTTTGCTGTCTCCTCCCAGAGAAGGGGTGATCGCGGATTTCAATCCGTTTTCTCCGGCCAGAGGTATATATAAACCGCTGTAATTCTCCGGATTTTCTATGGAAAAGCTTCCATTTTTATCCTGAAATTTTATATATTTCATTCTGTGATCTCCTTCCTGCCAAAATAAAACGGTATTTATATTCCATTTTACTTTGTATTCATAAATGTGATCTCCTCGCAATTTATATCCATTATGTCATGACATATAGAATTCAATTTCTGTCTCACCGGTAAGTTTCTCCTGCGGAATATAATTACCCGGAAGTTCTTCTCCATTTACATAGAGTTTTTTACATCCGGCTTCCACATGTCCCGGATTCTTCACAGTGATATGGAGATGACATCCACGGAAATCCTTGCTTATCTCAAACTTCTCCCATTCTTTTGGAATCGATGGTGCTATACGTAAGCCATAGAAATCCGGACGCATGCCAAGAATTCCTTCTACACATCCTACCATCACAGTAGATGCTGTTCCTGTCAGCCAGTGCACATGAGATCGTCCGAAATTCGGGCTTGCTTTTCCTTCTGTAAACTGTCCATAGCAGTATGGCTCCAGCTGTCTGATCTCAGCCCTGTCATTCTGCGCTGCCGGAGCATTCTCCAGGAAATAATTAAATGCACGCTCACCATGTCCGCAAAGTGCTTCTGCCAGAATGAGCCATCCCTGTGACTGTGAAAAGATTCCCGCATTTTCCTTTGTTCCTGCATTGTAGATAACCGCAAGTGCTCCGTCGAAAGCATTTGCATGATATGGAGGATCCATAAGGATTGCACCGTATTCTGTATTCAATCTTTCATAAACCATTTGAAGAGCCAGATCTGCCTGCCGCTCTGTTGCAAGGCCGCTGATCACAGCCCAGCTCTGTGGATTCAGCCACATGTTTGCCTCCGGGTCAGTTCTCTTTCCGATAACCTCTCCCCGCTCCGTAAACCCACGGATAAAACGA
The DNA here is from genome assembly GCF_023669475.1 of Blautia sp. MB18-30. Taxonomy (NCBI): domain Bacteria; kingdom Bacillati; phylum Bacillota; class Clostridia; order Lachnospirales; family Lachnospiraceae; genus Blautia; species Blautia sp. MB18-30. The sequence goes on from NZ_JAMOYY010000007.1 coordinate 116,510, forward strand.
TCTTCATTCCAACAGAGTTCCTGGATCAATTTTCCAAGCTGCTCTTGTTTTTCTTCCAGGTATTTTATATATTTTTCATCTTTTTTGTATTTTGCAAACTCTTTCAGGATAGTCATTGCATAATAGAACTGTAATGCAACGAAAGTAGATTCCCCATCCTTTCCAAGTCTCAGACAATCATTCCAGTCTGCATAAAGTCCGGCCGGCATTCCATGTCTGCCAAGATGGTTCATGGAGAAGTCAATAGCTCTTTTCAGATGCTCGTATACAGTTCCTTCATCCTTGTTTGCAAACGGGATCACTTCATCGATGAATGCAAAATTTCCTGTCTCTGAAATATATTTGTATACAGTAGGGAACAGCCAGAGTGCATCATCTGCGCGGTATGCCGGATGACCGGTTTCCTGTACATAGGATGCATCATCCGGTGTATCCTCATGTCCCGGATTATGTGTGAATTTCACAAGTGGAAGACCGCCGCCGTTATCTACCTGTGCTGACAACATGAAACGGATCTTATCCAGTGCCATTTGGGGTGCAAGATGGATCACACCCTGGATATCCTGTACAGTATCACGGTATCCATATCCGTTACGAAGTCCGCAATAAGTAAAAGATGCTGCACGTGACCAGATAAATGTCATAAAACAGTTATATGCGTTCCATGTATTGATCATGGTATCGAATTCCGGACTTGGTGTTCTGATCTGAAAATGTGCAAGCTGTCCGTGCCAGTAACTGATCAGTTCTTCAAGCTCCACCGCGCATGTTTTTTCACAGTCTGCATAATGTGCTATAATCTCCGCTGCTTCATTATCCTCCTTCATTCCTGCCAGAAAAGCCATTTCCCGACTTTCTCCCGGTTCCAGAGTAATTACAGATGAAAGAGCTCCACAGCTGTTTTCATTATAATTTCCCTCATTACATAATACACCGGCTTCAACCCCTGCCGGATTGTTGTATCCGTGATATCTTCCAAGGAATTTTTCCCTGTCACCACACCAGGAAGAAACCTTCTCTCCAGCCAGGCCGAAGAATCGGTTGAACACGTTCTTGTTATCAACCTCTTCCCCATCCTTAAGGCCGTCCAGATTCGCATGGATCATCTGACGTACACGATCTCCACAGAATACTGTTCTTGTAATATACTGGGAATACTGCAGATTCACCTGATCCTGTTCATAATTGCTGTTATTTGTAAACTCTGCATATCCAGTCACACTGATCTCACGTTTTCTGTCTGAGCAGTTGGTAACTTTTAGATTCCATACCTCGTAGGACTGCCCAAGCGGTACATAGTATCTCACCTCTGAATGTATCTCGCTGTAATCTGCCATCATTTTAGTATAGGCTGTGCCATGATGACATTCACTTTTATACTCACTGAGATCTTTGCCAACCGGCTGCCAGGATGCTGACCAATAATCTTTTGTGTCATTATCCCTGAGATAAATATATCTTCCCGGCTGATCAAACTGATTAAAAATATATCTCAGGATTCTGCCGTTCGCCCCGGATTTTGCAAAGCTGTATCCCCCTGCATTATTGGAAACGATTGCTCCGTATTCCGGCGATCCCAAATAATTCACCCATGGAGCAGGTGTGTCCGGCCTGGTAATCACATATTCCTTTTTTTCTTCATCAAAATACCCATATCTCATGCCATACAATCTCCTGTTCTGTATATTTTCCGTAACATTGTCTGTTGTTACCTATTTTCTACACTATAACTGATATGCAGATAGCAATATACAAAATAAAAGATTAAAATATCAGATTCATGACATAAGATATGGATATAATTCTTTACAATTCTTCCTCCGTGATCACCAGCTTCATGGCCCAAGCCGGGATATCCACATCCTCAGGCTCCTGCTCCATAAATACAAATGCTGTCCGGTATGGCGGCATCTTTGCCGGAAAAATCCCGTATCCGTCTGTAAAATACACCAGGCCCTTAAGATTTTCAAACTCACGTTTTTCCATCAGCTCTTCCACATAAGCAAAAGCCGGACGGAAATCTGTACCTCCATCACCGTAAAGTTCCAGGCTGTTCATATACTCCTGCAATTCCTCTGCACCGGTGATCTTTACATCCGAATGCACCTTCTCATCACACTGGATAATGTGTATATTTACCTTCTGGAAAAAATTCCCGCTGTCGCTTAAGATCCCATAGGTTTCCTCCAGAAATCTCTGTACCAGTTCTCCTGAACAGGACATGGAAGTATCGATCACAATGACAAATTCCGAAACTTTTTTCACTTCTCTGGTTTCCAGGGGTTCGATCAGCGGCATATTCCCGTAAAGGGAAAGCCCGTAGGTATAAAAATTATAATCAAAGCTGTCCGGATCTACAGTCAGTTCTTCCCGAAATACTGCAAACTTCCGCAGAAATTCCCGATAATCATATCGTTCCCGGTTCTCTATTTTCAGCTGGTCCAGAAAATCTCCGTCCTGCTCTCCTGACTCTCTGGAAAAAGTTCCAAGGTCTGTCTCGATCCCATCGCTGATATCTCCCCATTTTTTGCTCATCAGGGGATTGGGTTTCCGGTCGGGCTGCTGGTTTGCCCAGTATTTATGGTCGTCCACGTAGAACTCTTTTTCAAGCTGTGCCAGTTCTTTTTCCTTCAGAAATTCTTCTTTCAGAATCTTGTAGATTCTCTCTGCATTCAGCGTCTTCTTTTCCTTTTCCAGAAGACGGTAGGTTTCCCTCCGGAGAAGACTTCTGGAATATCGGACTGAGCGGTGGTAGATCCCGTCGATCATATGCTCCACTGCAATGTCGCAGCTTAAATTCCACAAACGCTTCTCTATTCCCGGCTTCCCAAAGTGCCGGAAAATGCAGTGAAATACCATATGGAGATATCCTCGATTCACAAGAATCCTGTTTTCTTTATAAAGCCCGCCAAGCTGTGCCGGATGGAAGTATATCACAGCCCCGTCTGTTCCAAACGGACTGACCGAACCATCCATCTGATAAATAAAGCTGCTCAGCGCCACATCCAGAAAACGCATGCCAAGATACAGCTCGTCTCTCGCCGCCCGGAGGATGCTGCTGCCGATGTCCTGGAGACGCTGGGCTGCCTCCTGGGAATTGGATTCCTGACCGGGCAGGAAGTTATTTTTATTGTTTTCAGTTGTTTCTATATCACTCATAACTGAAACTTCTTTCTCCTTTTAACAGGGCACCTCTCATTTTCTGTCTCCCCGGCCACCTTCTGCTCTTCCTTCAGCATCCGGCTGCGTTCATTCATCAGAAATGCGGAAATCTCCATATCCTTCTTCCTGGCCGCCACATCAATACTATGTTCCAGGCCCTCTCTGTTCCAGAGTTTTTCCCGAGAAAGCAGCTCCAGACCATTTAAGCTTCCGCTTTCCACCAGAAATTCCCCGATATCCTTAAGATTTCCCCGGATATAATCCTCATACTGCTTCTTCGCCTTTTCACTGAGCTGCCACGGATAACGAAGCCGCCCAAAGCTCATATCAACCAGAACCTCCAGCTTATCCATTACCACTGCCATATCAAACAGGCTGTCATACTCCGCGAAATCCAGTTCTTTATTATAGAAGCATTGCCGGTAATTGGTCCCTGAGCCATGATACTCCGTAAACAGAATTCTCGCAGGCGTATTCTCCACCGCCTCATCATAATGCTCCGGAAAAACCATATGCGCACGTTTTCCACTTGCCTCACCATTTTCGTACAGAAAATCCACATCAATCTTCTGCCACAGCTCACCGAGGATCTCCTTTGCACAGGACTTGAGCCCTTTTTTCTGATGGATCACAAGCTCCTTCAGCCCGCTACAGCCCGTAAACGCCCCGGTTCCCACCTGCATCAGCGTATCCGAAAATTCCAGCCGCTCCAGCTTTTTGCATCCATAAAAAATATATCTTCCGATTTCCTTCAGTGTATCGGGAAAAACGATCTCCTGCACTTCCTCTCCGGCAAGAAGTCTCTCTTCTCCGAACGAAATTACATCTTCGCTCTCCCAGGTTTCTGCATCTTCTTCTCCATCCTTATGTGCAGAAAACGCATACGGCGCCGCACTGACTACCGGAAGACCATTGATCTCTTCCGGCAGCACGATCCGGTCATCGGTACCATAACACCGAACGATCTCTATTGCATTATTTTTAATTCTGTAATGTATTTTCATCGTACACTTTCTTCCCTATGTCACAATAATAAAAATTTCTGTTTCCTATTGTAGACTTATTCCAAACAAAAAACAACCCATCGGACCACTGATGGCAAGTCAGTATCCTGCGGGTTGTTCGTTTCTTTTATCATAAGGTTGGAGGAATTGCTATATTTTTATCGGTCTATACTTTGAGTTTTTTCTCTTCAGGATTTAAAGTTTCCTGTAAACTTCCATACCATATCCGGCTGTTCCGGAAGATAGGTAACGTTAGGTCTCCAGGTCGCGATCACGGTATCTTTAGAATTGACCCAGAAGGAATACTCTTCCCTGTAGGAAGTGTTGAGCAGTCCCACAGACAGATATAACGTTTCCTGATCCATTCCATAAGCAATGCTGTGATATCTCTTTGTAAAATCATCCGGATAAAGATCGTTCTGTTTCCAGCTCTTAAATCCTGCATAAGCAATCTTTTTCTCACCCTGGACTATCATTTCCAGACGCAGTTTACATCCTTCCGGAATGATCTTTGCACTTTCAATGTTTCTCGGATTTTCTGTAAAAATAATCTCCCGGTTAAATAATCCACTGAGTTCTTTTTCCGCAGTTTTCAGTCTGCCTTCCGGCTGTGGCAGAGAAAGGCTTTTTATTTTTGCTTCCAGATATTTCTCTCCTTCTTCCCGTTTTTCTTCCGGGCAAGGTATGGAAACTGCTTCCTTCATATATTTAAGGCAGATATCTGCCGCAAGATATTCTCTCGCACCTGCGGTAATGCCAATGGCAACCGGAAGTTCCCGGAAGCACACCAAATACTGTCCAAATGCTCCTTCTGCCGCAAAGATCTCTTTTCCTGCTTTGATGTGATATGCATAATGAGTCAGTGCTTTTTTCTCATCTCCGGGAATTACGACTCTTGACTGTCCCATCTCTTCGATCCACCACTGTGGCACCAGCTGCTCACCCTTCCAGTTTCCTTTCTGGAGAAGGAGCTGTGCCAGTGTGGAAATCTGATCTGCGGTCAGATACATGCCCCAGCCGCCGGTATTATGTCCCTCAGGACTTGTAAGCCAGTTGATCTTTCCAAAACCAAGTTTGTCAAAAACACGTTTCTGCATAATGGACAGACAGTTTTCACCCATAACTTTGGTCACGATCCTGGAAAGTGTATAGCTGCATCCGGAATCATAATGAAAAACTTTTCCGATATCTTCTTTCAGCTTAGGCTGTCCAAGCCAATTCTTCTCCCAGTCTTTTTCCAGTCTGGAAAACCATACATTATTACAGCATTCCGGGGAACCGGCCTGCATGGTAAGAAGATCATATACGGTAATATTTTCCAGGGCTTCATCATATTCATCCGGAAGATCTTCTCTCACATAATCCAGAAATTTATCCTCCAGATGAAGTTTTCCCTCATCCACCGCAAATCCAACACAGATACTTGTTCCGATCTTTGATAAAGAATGCATCATCTGCGGCTCTTCCATTGAGAAAGGTGCCCAGGCTCCTTCAACAACCTTTTCTCCTTTATACCGTACAGAAATACTGTGTAATTCTACGGTGTTCTCAAGTTCCTCAAGCATTTTTGCCAGCTTGAACGGATTTAATTCATTCATTTTTTTCCTCCTCTGCAGGCTGCCATATGGATGTCTCGATACGGATTCCACCTTTTCTGGTGAGATATACACCAATCAGGATCAATGCAACCATAACTATAACAGCAGATACTGCATATACAAGTTTAATACTGAAAATTCCTTTTATAAAAATAATCGTGTAAATGATGATACTGATGGTACAGAATACGTAAAGTCCTGCACTGGAAAGGTGAAATTTGTTCTTCTTCCAGGTATCCGGATATTTCTTCGGAAGACGTGAAATTGCATACACAACTGTAACATTCATAAAAAATGTGATCACCTGGAAAATATTTGTGATCGTCACGATACTCATATCAAAAATGATCGGAAGCAACACTACGATCAGTGTGTAGGTATAGATCAGGTACGGTGCTCCGAAACGGTTTTCCTTCAGAATTCCTTTCGGCAGCCATCCATCCTTGGCAGCCTGAGCGATCGGATATCGTACATCATTAAATACACCATTCAAAGTAGTGATGATTGCCATGATCGGTCCGCCGATCATAAAAAGTTTATACACAATACCAGGAAGGATCTCCTGTGCTGCCGGAAGGATTGTTTCCACACCTGCAACCTTATCGTGAGGAAGCACCCCACCTGTAACCATCGCAAGGCCCACATAAATAAAAAGCAGACATGGCACGCAGGACATTGCCGCAAACGGAACATCTTTCGTTGCTCTTTTCGCGTCTTTACCATACCACAGAACATTGTAGTAACCATTTGCGGAATTGATAAGAAGAAGTGCCGCCAGCATAAAGCCTTTAAAGCCGCCGGTAAACATCTTATCTCCTGAAAAATCAAAGATCGGCTGTCTGATCTGTGTAAGTCCGAAAACAACATACAGAACCATTGTGATCAGAAGAACCGTTGATAATATCTTGCTTACCTTTGCAAAAATATCCATTCCCAGAAGATTCAGAACAAACAGGATAACAACACCTGCGATTGCCAGTGCTTTCACTGTAATTCCCGGGAGGAGATTATTCAAATACAATCCCAGTGCCAACGCAAAAGAACTGTTGAGGATCGGCGTTACCAGTTTCGTATAAGCTACCAGACCTCCGGTGCTGACTCCGGAAAGGTTCGTTACGATGGAATACGGGCCTCCTGCCACGCGCATGGTCCCACCAAGAATAATATACGGAAAAACCATAAAGAATCCCATGACAATCGCTGTCAGATAAGCAAGCCATACAGAATAACCGGTATAAGCCATTGCCGGTCCGATCAGAGTTACCATTCCGGAGCCGATTACCATTCCTACTGCGATCGCAAAAAGATCACCACGCTCAAGTATACCCGGTTTCGGTTCCGGCTTGTTCACAATTATGTTCTTGTCGTTCATTTCATTGCGCCTTTCTTTACTTTTTTACTTTTTATTTTTTATTTTTTATATTGTATACATAAAGAATAGTGAAAAACGCCGTAACTGTCAATAACAATTAACAATTTCGGCGTTTTGTAAAAATTATCTGTTCTGTTTTTGTATACTTTTTACAGAAAAATGGTAATTTCTACAGCCTAATTATACCGTTGCACAAAGTTCTCACAACTGCTTTTTATATGTTTCTGCATACGCAGATAACATTCCATAGCATCACCTTTTCGAATACTTTCTACAATTTCCTCATGCTCTTTCAGAGATTTTCTTACGTACTCTTCTTCATTTACCAGTACGCCTCTGGACAGTCCGTTCCACAGTTCTGACAGCATATTTTTAAGTTTATCATTTCCTGCTGCTGTCCATAATTCCATGTGCAAAGTCTGATTGAGACTTGAATAACTTTCAAAATCACCTTTTTCTATCTCTTCTCTGGAAACCTTGAGGATCTGATCAATCCTCTGAAAATCGATCTTATTTTCACAACACAAAACACAGGCTTCACTTTCCAGTGCCGCCCGCACCTGAAAATGTTCGCGGATCGTTTTTTCATTCACTCCAAGAACTACTGCACGTTTATTTCGCTCCAGTTCCAGAAGTCCATCTCTTGCCAGAATCTGAAAGGCTTCTCTTGTAGGTGTAATGGACACTCCAAGTTCCTGCGCAGTACTTTCCAGTGTCAGAATTTCCCCCGCCGGAATTTTTTTTGAAAGAATTGCCTCTCTGAGATTCGCCGCAATCTTTTCTCTTATGGGTAAAGTCTTTATTGGTTTAAGTCCCAGCATGTATATACTCCTGTTCTTATAGATCTTTTTTATTTAGATGAATATTAACAGTATTCTATTCTAGCGTATTTTTACTGTATTGTAAATTCCCATTAAGACAGGTACCCACATTCTTGCAGGAGACTTAACTGACTTACACATTTTATAAATACTGGCTGAACTCCACCTTCTCCTTATTCGGGCCTTCAATAGTAAAGAACTTCACACCATTCTCCCAGAACGGCAGGAAATGGACTTCATCATTGGTAGTATTCAGTCCGGCTGCTGTCACCAGCTCGTGGACTTTCTCCACATCCTTCACATCAATGGCAACATGGTCAATGGCGCCGGATTCCATTTTTGCTGCTTTGTTCTCGTAAGTCTCGATCACAAGATTTCCAAGCTTCAGGAAAGCAACCTTCTCATTGGCAGCCTCGTTCACCGTCTGGAAAGCGATCTTAAATCCCAGTGCCTCATAAAATTTAATGGTTGTCTCAATATCATTGGTTGGCACACCTACGTGCTGAACTCCGTTCATCTGATCTTTTAAATTCATTTCAAAACCCCATCCTTTCATAAATCTGACATACTCATAAACACAATCGCTTCGCAATTTAGATTCAACTCTGCTACAGTTTTATGAATACGATCACTTTGCAATTCTGCGTTCCACCTGTGCAAGCTCCGGCATTGCCGGGATCGCACCTTTTTTCTCCACGCAGAGACTGGCCACTGCATTGCCGAAACGGGCAAATTCCTTCAGATCCTCCTGGGTCAGCTCGTCCAGATGTTTCTCTGCTGTGCTGACTTTGTACAGGAAACCGCCCCAGAAAGAATCTCCGGCTCCGTTCGTGTCTGCGATCTGTTTCACTGCAAATCCCGGTACCATACAGCCGCCATCCTTGCCGTAAAGATATGCTCCTTCGCCGCCAAGTGTAACTGCCACAACTTTCACGCCCTGGCTGTACAGTGCTTCTGCTGCTTCCCGGACATCCTTATGATCTGTCAGAAGTTCTGTCTCTTCATCCGAAATCTTCATAAGATCCACATAGGGAACCAGGCTTCTCATATGCTTCTTCGCTGTCTTTTCATCCGGCCACAGAGATGCACGGTAATTGGGATCGTAAGAAATCACGCTGCCCTTGTTTTTTGCTCTTTTTACCGCATAAAACGTGGTATCTCTTGCAGGCTGATCCGTCAGGGACAGGGATCCAACATGAAAAATATGGGTATGATCCAGCACATCCACATCCACTTCTTCCTTCTGGATCTTCGTATCCGCTCCCGGTTTTCTTGCAAAAGAGAAAGTCCTCTCTCCAGTCTCGCTGACTTCCACAAAAGCCAGTGTAGTAAAATAATTTTCGTCCAGGAGCATACCCTTGGTATCCACGTTTTCTTTCTCAAGAACAGATTTCAGGAACTTTCCGTGCATATCTTTTCCTGCTTTACCGATAAATGCAGTATGAGCTCCCAGTCTGCTGGCTGCAACTGCAACATTGGCAGGTGCACCGCCCGGATTTCTGGCATACAGCATCTGTCCATCCTCATTGATATCCTGAGATGTAAAATCGATCAGGATCTCACCAAAGGTTGTGATATCATAGATGGATCTTTTCACAGCATCTCCTGTGTCCACAATAAGGTTCTGATCAAGCAGCTGAAAAAGGATCTTCTCGCATTCTTTCTCATTATCTGTATGTATATGAAGCTCTCCCTCGTCAAACTCAGGCATACTTAAGACACCAAGCATAGACTTCGCATTTACAACATAACGGCCATAACATAATTCTACATCATAGGGGATGGATTCTGCAATACTTACCAGCTTTCTTGCATTCTGCATTGTGCCTAAAATTACTTTTACTATCATTTTTGTCTACTCTCCTATGCAAAATACTTACATAAACCGTTCTCGTAACCCTGGTTTTATTTTACATATTTATGAATAGTTGCCTTTACAGCTCCGGGTCCTGCGATCATCTCACGGAACATATCCTCGATCTTCTCTCCGACACCATCTTTATAAAGGTCTGTGAAGAACAATCTCTCATTGGAAAGGATCGGCTTCAGCTGATCCTTGAAGGTTTCCGGTTTTCCGATCACGATATCGCCAAGCTGCTCTGTGATCTCCTCATTCATCGGGTCCGGTGCAAGCTCAAATTTGTTTCCTTCGTCATCTACAGCCAGCATGTATCTCAGCCAGCCTGCGATTCCCAGCGGGATTGCTGTCAGTCTGGAAGCATCTCCAAATTTCTTCACATATGCTTTTACAGTCTCACCGAAACGGATACCTACCATCTGGGACACATCTACAGCCAGACGAAGGTTGGTATCTCCAAGATACTCATTCGGGAAACGGTCATTAAAGAGTTCATCCACAAATGCCTGCGGGGAAAGGATTCCAGGATCTGCAACTACCGGAAGTCCCTCGTCATAAGCAACCATACGGGCCATTTTCATCATATCTTCGTTCGTGTTCAGCATATGTGCAAACAGATCATAGCCAAGTACCACACCAAGAGGGCCGGTTGCGGAATGTACAGGATTCAGGCATACGGTTACTTTCATTCTCTCGGAAAGATTGACGGTATTTCTGTCCGCCATATATACGCCGAAGCCTTTTTCCAGAGCAGGGCGTCCGTTAGGGAAGCTGTCCTCGATAACAAGATACTGTGGCTTCTCAGCATTAACAAATGGTGCTATGTATGTCTTCTTTCCTGTGATCACCGGCTGCATGTCTTCAACGCCAAGCTTCTCAAGGTCTGCTGCGATCTGCTCGCTTGGACGAGGTGTGATCTTGTCGATCATGGTCCACGGGAATGCAACCACCTTCTCGTCCGTTACATAATCTACGAAGCCATCATCTACGAAGCCCGCTTTATGCCATTCCTCTGTCATAGTCAGCACGGACTCACGAAGCTTGGCGCCGTTCTGTGAGCAGTTGTCCATGGATACCAGGGCGATCGGATATTTCCCTGCTTTATATCTCTCATTCAGCATAGCCACAAGAACTGCCATTGCTCCCGTTGCCTTATCCGGTCCGTTCTTAATATCTGCTTCCACAAACGGGAACCATGTTCCGTCTGCTTTCTGGAGTGCATAACCCTTTTCTGTGATAGTGAAGGAAACCAGCTGCAGGGATTTAGCCGCAAAAATTTCTTTCAGGCGGTCCCATTGTCCAGCATCAGATGACTGTGCTTTCACTGCTTCTGCAAGCGCCCCAAGAACTTTGTATTCACGGGTTCCATCACCGTGGAGAATGACATTTAAGCCAAGGTTGTCATATGGCGCGTAAATCTTATCTACTACATCATAATCAAAGGTCTCTACACATGTGATGCCTCTGTCAAGAACTCCCCCTTCCAGAAGACCATCTGCAATACCTCCGATAAATACACGGAAGATATTTCCGATTCCGAAATGTACCCAGCCTGGCTCCTTCTTCGCTTTCTCAGTAACTGCCTCTACATCGTATCCTGGAAGATTGATGCCTGCTTTCTCCCATGCTTCACGCTCTTTGATTCCTTCTCTTGTTAATTTCATGATAGAACCTCCTTTTTTTCGTTCATTTCGTTATTTATGTCTTTTACTTATGTTTATGTCTTAACTGTAAGTAGAGTATAAAACTTTCCTTTTTAAAAATCTATTGGCAAAGCGTCTAATTTTACTCTTATTTTTTTGTTTACTTTTACCCGTTCTCCCCTACATTGCATTTCCCGCAAATTTATACTAAAATACATTTAACAAATGTAGCAAGAATTCTCTCACCTCTTCAGGTGGTGAGATGAATTGCACATCGGAGCATGTCTGCTCAAAAAAATCTCTATAGTATAAAAGAAACACTTGTTCTCCCTTCCCTGATGTAGTATACTGAAAAGAACAATTAGTTCATAAATACATATCCGTTGATATAAGAAAAAGGATGATAAATATAATGGAGTTAGACCATGAAAGATGCATTCTGGGGTCAGATATTCTGTCTGCTCAGTGCAGGCGGAGCAACGATTGAAACGATACGGCAGTATATAGAAAGCCAGGGTGAGAAGAATGAACCGCGCCGTAAAAATAAGGATTTATCCAAATAAAGAGCAGAGAGTTCAGATAGAGCAAACAATCGGCTGCAGCCGCTTTATCTATAACCAGATGCTTGCAGATAAGATCAGCTATTACCAGAAAGAAAAAAAGATGCTCCGGAACACAC